>JAOUKW010000030.1 GCA_029882335.1 Candidatus Heimdallarchaeota archaeon
TTCCACCTCGTGGGGAAAAAATATCTTTGTGGTAAAACATTGATTGAATGATAATAATTTTACATGGATACATCCTTATCTTTTCAAATACATCAGGGGAATGATAATTATGAAAGCTGCAGTAGTCAAAGAACATGGAGGTTTAGATGTGCTTGAAATCACTGAGGTAGATAAGCCTACTATTAGTGAAAATGAAGTGTTAATTCAAGTGAAATCAATTGCATTGAATAGATTGGATATATGGGTGAGGAGGGGATTACCCACATTGAAATTGGAGTTTCCACATGTCGGTGCTTCTGATTTTGCAGGTGTTATTTCAGAGGTTGGGGGGGATGTTAAAAATTTAAATGTTGGTGACAGAGTGGTAGTTAATGCAGGTATAAGTTGTAGACGTTGCTATGAATGTCGAAGTGGAGAACAGAGTTTGTGTGGTAATTTTCATTTACTTGGAGAGCATGTTTGGGGTGGTGCGGCTGAGTTTGCACGTGTTCCAGCCTCAAATATTCTCAAAATACCTGATAATATAACCTTTACAACAGCAGCTGCCTCTTCGCTAACCGCACTTACAGTATATCGTATGTTAGTTACTCAGGCAGTAGTTCGACCAGGTCAAATTGTTTTGGTAACCGGTGGTGGTGGTGGTATTGGTACAATGGCAGTTCAAATGGCAAATGCTTTGGGAGCAAGAGTTATTGCCTTGACCTCAACTTTGGAAAAGGAGAATAAACTAAGAGAATTAGGTGCAGAATTAGTAATCAACTATCGAGAGGATGAGGGATGGAGTAAAACAATATATGGGTACACAGGGAAGAGAGGAGTGGATATTGTAGTGGATTCAGTAGGTGAGGTATTTTGGGAGCAAGCATTGAGATCTCTTAAGAAAGGAGGAAAACTTGTAACGTGCGGTGCTACCAGTGGCTTTGGTGGTAAAACCAATATTGGTCTCGTTTTTTGGAAGCAGTTATCAATACTTGGTTCTACAATGAGTACTGATAAGGAATTCAAAGAGGCGTTATCTATGGTTTTTTCAGGCAAGATTACTCCGGTAATTGACTCTGTCTTACCTTTGGAGCAAATAAAGGATGCTCATGAAAAGCTGGAATCCGGAAATGTCATGGGTAAAGTTGTACTTACGATTGACTGAAATCAAAATAGGCTGAACTCAGAATTAATTGAAATCCAAATTAAATGAAATCTAAGCAATACCTAATCTATGATCGAATTATGTGATTTGAGTGGATTTATCAAATATCTACTGATAAAATGTTAGTCTTGTGAAATTTCGATAGGTCTGTGTTCCTTGCTTGATTTCAAAGCAGCTTCTGCAACTTTTGTAACTAGTACTGCTTGTTCTGGTTTTACGACTAAATCGACCTCTCCTTTACAAGCACCGATAAAATTCTGTATTTCTTTAAGTAAGGGTTCATCAAATTGGTGGTGAGGTATAAATTTACCTTTTTCATCTTCTATTTCAATTTCCTGAGTAATAAAATCAGATGATATTCTTCCCTCGGTTAAAACAGCACTGAATTTTCTGATTCTTGATGGAGTTATCCAGTTGGAGTATAGTATTGCAGATTTGTTATTATTAAAACCCAACATGATGGTTGCAAAATCTTCGTGCTCATGACGTAATTTTCCAGATCTTGCAAATACAACAGATGGGGCTGCATCAAATAGCCACATTGCAGTATCGATATCATGAACCATGGTATCATAAATTATTCCTACGTCTTTGATATGCATGGGCATGCGATTTTCTCTAACAAATTCAAGCATTATTAATTCACCATATGATTTTTCTTTTACATATTTCTTTACATTGGCAACTGCTGGATTAAATCTCTCTATATATCCACATGTAAGGAGTACATCGTTTTCCTTGGCTAGATTTAACATTTTCACTCCTTCTGAAGAATGATATGTCAATGGTTTTTCTACAAATACATGTTTTCCAGCTGTAATAAATTGAGATGCGATATTAAAATGCGTGGATGTTGGTGTACAAATAACTGCTGCGTCAAATTCCTCATTTTTCAATAGTTCCTCTATGGATGTGTATCCATTAACATCATATTGAGTTGAGTATTTTTTACAATTATCCTCGTTTAGATCACATATAGCTGCTAGTGCATTGAGTTGAGAAAGAATTCGAGTATGATTTTTTCCCCATCCACCTGTTCCAATCTGTGCAACTTTCAATATTACCAATTCATACTTAGATTGGTGGTCTATATTTATTACCTCTCTTAACTATATTTTAACCAAAATCTATTATAAAGCAGTAGATTTTACTAAATTACTGAAAGAGTTGTTTGAAAGAGGAAATCCATAATTTAAACAAAATACCTATCATCTAAATTAATTCATTAAAATAATTTTATATCATTTAAAATTATACAAAATCTAAATATGGAAGAATTTACCCAGTTCTATCAAAACGGAATAAAATTTCATAAGGAAGGCGAATTCAAAAAGGCCATTTCAAATTTTATATTGGCATTAAAGCTCAATCCTGATGATCACAAAACATTGTACAATCTAGCTAATGTGTATGCGGATATTGATGAGGTGGATAAAGCTACAAATTTGTATAAGAAGATAAAAAATATGAATTCAACTACTCCTGCGGTTTACTATAATCTGGGCAACATGCTTCTAGATGAGAATAATTTTGAAGATGCGATTCTAGAGTACGACACTGCCATTGGGTTAAATCCCAAATTTGTAAATGCATGGTTTAATCGAGGTGTAGCTAAATTTTCTTTACAATTGTTAGATGATGCTATTATTGATTTTGAGGAAACATTGAAATTGGATAGTACTTTTCATCATAGTATGTATAATTTGGCCTGCATTTATTCAATAAAGAATCAACCTACAGAATCGATTAACTATCTAAAGCAAATACTGGGAATGAAGACTGGTTTAGATTATTATCAGATAATTAAGTATGATGAGAATTTAAATAATATCCGAGAAGAAGAGGAATTTCTAAGCCTTCTTTCATGATATAAGTGAAAGTGTTTTGGAAAAAAGGATCATATCAATTTAGGATTGTACAAAGATTTATGTTATCAAATGAGTATATCTGTATTATATGTTTTGTAGGAGTAGTTCATGACATTTATTGAAGATATCTTGATGGGTCCATATAATTGGATAATTATTTTCGTCATAATTGGAATTTCAACAGGAATTACTATTTTATTTTATTATTCGAGAGATAAATATGAAAAAGAACCCAAATTACAGCTATTTGTTGCATTTTTTTTTGGCATAGCGAGTATATTTCCTTCTTTGGTGGTATCACTTATACTGATGTTAATATTACCATCAAATGATTTTATTTCTGCGGTTATTATAGCTCCATTGGTGGAGGAATTTTTCAAATTTATCATGGTATTGGCCCTTTCCAAGGATAGAAATTTTGATGGTCCATTGGATGGATTGATCTATGGTTCAATGGTTGGTGCTGGATTTGCAGCTGGAGAAAACCTGTTTTATGGGATTAATGCTCTACTAGAAGGGGGGATTGGTTTAGGTGTATTTCTTGCTACCATCCGTTCATTAACACAAATTATTGGACATCCCTTTTATACTGGAATTGTAGGTGCTGGAATTGGTTCATATAAAATAAACCAAAATAAACATGCTTATAATAGATTACCACATGCAATTGGACTTCATGCATTATGGAATCTTTCTAGTTTCTTTTTATTCTTGTTCTATCCTATACTTGTTACCATTATACTTAATATAATACTACTTAGGTCTGAACTGAAAAAAGCTGTATGGTTAGATAAGATGGCTTTTGAAAGTGGATATTATGAGAACAAAAAGAAATTCTGGGACTTTTTAGATACAAGAACGAAATACATACAAAATAACAATTGGTTGCAATAACATAATTTCTTTTTTTCACCAACCTTACTTGATTAGCTCAAATTACATTTTATTAATAGGTATTAAATGAAGTGGTATCAATTACATTTTTAAATTCAAGCCAATTATAGTTTTTGTATGAATGTCAGGATAACATTCGATTAATGTAATTGGCAATTTTCTTATAAACTGAGAGCGTTTTTTGTTCTGTATAATATAATTGACGTACTGTCTCTATCGTTGGTTTAGCACTTAGTAGTTGATCAAGAAGAGGTAATAAATTTTGATATTTCTGATGTAACTGACTGATTAAATTAAATTCATCACCATCTAGATGATTAATTAATTCTGATAAATATAATATGAAGGCCTTTCGTCTCTCCAAAATCATAATAGGGATAAAATTGAGATATTCATGTTGTATCCCGATTAATGGAATTTGAAATGATTGCATCCATCTAGCATATGCCTTCCAACCACTAACGCACGAATAACTTCCCTTACCGGCAACTTCCATTGGTTCCTCTCCTCTTTCTAAAGTATCGCACAAATACTTTAACGTAGTACTTGGAAATTGATATTTCATTTTATGCACTGCTTGAATCTCAATAAAAATTGGTCCAAAGGGATAAGTTTCAATCTCAATCTCTCTAAAATGATCATCATACTTCCAATTTCCATTATGATCCACATAAATCAGTTTATCTTGTATATTTGGAAATTCTCCGTATTCAAGAAAACTTATGGTTGAATTGCTTAGGTTTGAGCCTTTTGCAGCAGTATGACGCGATGACGTCTGATAACCCATTCCTATATATAATTTAGCAGAGATTCCTGTTTCAGGTACACAATAATGAAAAAAATTAACAATATCCCATATATAATTTGACGTTGGATGGCCTATTTCTTTTCCTGTTTTTACATTCATTGAAAGGGAAATTCTAGTTCCATATCCCGATGCACCGATAAAATACCAAATTGGGTATGTCTCGTCAAATTTGTTGATTGCAGTTGATAATGATTGAATGAAGGAATCTTTGTTTATTTCTTTTATCATGTATTTTATCTTCTACTGAAATCTTTTAATTTTTGCCAGGAAAATTGTCTTCGTTTTGCAGTTTTACCAAACCAGCAGCTTGAGCATATGTTGTTTTGTCTGTGAAAACTTCTCTTACCACATCGACGACATATAATATGTGGTGCTCTTTTATTGTGTTTACCAAATGAAGGTGTTCCCTTTGTCATATGTTTCTACCTTTCATCGATACATGAAGACTAATCGATATGTTATTTCATTTTCAATAATATAAGTAGGTATAGATAATGATCAACTTCAATGAAAATTATTCTAGTTTGTCTAGTCTATCAACCAAATTAGGTTACAACCACTTTATTGTATATATAAATGGAATTACTGATTTTTTCTACGACTTGCGATTCTTGTTTTTAAGTTTCTACTTTCAAATTTTACTTCCCTTAGGTTGAGTAAGAATGTTACATAAAATACAACAATTAGCATACTAATTATTGTTTCAACAACCATTCGGGCAAGGTCTTTCTCAATTCTAAATTCAATATAGGCATCAAATTGGTTTAACCAAAAACCAAATACCAAAAATTCCATAAAGTAAAAAATAAAATATGTATAAAATGCAGATTTAGATGCTACTTGTAATATATCTCTTTTCTTGTATATTTTTTCTTGATCCCAATAATATTTGTTGAGCATTAATTGTAACATATAAATAACTAATGCACATGTCAATGGGAGTAAAACAACTACATATCTTGCTTCCTCCGGTAATTCTAGAACTTCTCTCATATAATAGAAAAATGGGATCATTGCACAGATAGTATATATTAACTGAAAACTCAATACCCATACAGTACGTGGATTATAGAAGTTAATAGTTGCATAACCATCACTCATATTATCGTTGTTACAATAGCACTTTTAATAATCTTTTATCTAGACACAAGGAAAACACCTTTTGATCTATTATAATTTTTATTATTCTTATTTTTTATTATTATTGATTAACGATAAAATCATACTTTTTATGGAAGCACAAAGGTAATTAATTTATTCATTAAAATTATAACAAATTTGATTATGTCAGAAGAAGGTAGACCAGAAAAGGCAACTCAAATTAAAGTAGGAAATCATATTGTCCATGATGGGCAAGTATTCGTTGTAAAAAGTACTGAAAAATCAAAAGCTGGAAAACATGGTCATGCAAAGGTGAGAATGTCTGTAGAACACATTATTACAGGCAATAAAAAAAGTCTTGTCATGCCCGGTGATGACAAGCTGAAAATACCACATATTGATAAAAAAATTGCACAAGTTATTTCAGTAAACCCTGATTCAGTTCAACTAATGGATAAGGAAAGTTATGAAGTTTTTGAGACTGCACTTCCAAATTATGACGAAATTGGTGGTGAATTGTTCAGTGGTGATGAAGTTGATTTTTGGATTATACTCGGTCAAAGAGTTATACGTAAGAAAAGAGCTTTGGATTGAATCGGATTCATATTTTGCATTAAGTTGTTTATTTTAAAACAAAGTGTTAATATTAAGTACATTCATAAATAATGAATATAAATAGACATAAGGAACTAATTTATGAAATATTCTAATGCGATTCGAGATCCAATTCATACTTATATTCGATTAACAGATGAAGAAATGAATCTATTGGATTCTCCATTTTTACAGAGATTAAGATGGATATCTCAATTATCAGGGGTTAGATTGGTATTCCCTGGTGCACAACATTCACGTTTAGCTCATGTATTGGGAGTAATGCATTTAGCAGGCGAATATGCTGAACAGGTTTTCCAGGATTATGATGATAAAGACCATCGGGTTCAGTTGGCTAGATTGGGTGGATTACTTCATGATGTTGGACATGGTCCATTTTCTCATGCATATGATGATACGGTTTATCGTTTAATTTATCCTGGTAATCCACATGGTCATGATACACATCGTTTTAAGATGATTAAACATCCATTACTGAAACCAGTCATCGAGGCATGTGGAATAACTGTAGGTGAACTCAAAGCTCTTTGGGAAGGAAAAGATCCGGTAATGCAGGCAATTACTCAAGGTGCCTTAGGTGCTGACAGAATGGATTTTATGTTGCGTGATGCATATTTTTCAGGTACCACTCACTTTGGCTCAATTGCTGTAAAAAGAATTATTGATAATGCATTAATATCTGAATATCAGGGAACAAATGCTTTACATTATCACATAAAAGTATTAGAAGATATTTTTCAATCTTTACTTGGTAGATTCTACATGTATCGAGGTGTTTATTTCCATAAGGCATCAGCTGCAGCTGATATCATGATAAGAAAAATGTTACATGCTGCAAAATTACCTCTAAATCTAGCTGAGCGAACGAAGAATTTGGAAGAATATCAGTGGATAAACGAATATACTCTGATGGGAGAGATAATGAGTAGTAAAGATGAAAAATTAGAAGAAGCCAAATACTATTGTAAAAGATTGATGAGTCGAGATTTGCCAAAATTGGTTTGGGAAGCTACCATGTCTGAAAATCAAATAACTGCAATTAGTGGGAATTTGGAAGAAGACTCCAAGACTATTGCCCACGGACGAATTATTAATAAAATTAATGAAGAAGCCAAGAAAAAGAAAATTGATGAACCTCAAGTTTATATCACTAACACCTATCCAATGTCAACTATTGATAATCAGGAATTTCAAGTTGGTCAAATCTATATTTACGATAAAAACAAAAGCCTAGAAGAGAATAAGACATCCCATACTCTGCAAGAAGCAATTGAAAAAACAACTTATTTCAGATCTTTCTTATCTGGTGTGAAAACATCAAGGGAAAGATATGTCATGATCCGAGTGTATACAGATGCTGAAAATAGTAAATGGATCAAGGAATATATCAATAAAACTGAAAAACCAACGAAAACACCAAGCATTGCAGAAACTTCTTACTAAAATACTATTCTAATTTCAAAGGTTTTTTGGCATTGATTGTTATCTTCATAGTATGAGTAAATTCATTAAAGATGGAATAAAAGGAGCAGGGTCTGTAGGAGGGTCTTTGATTAAAACCACAATTGGTGCATTTTTAGCAGATTTATTTAACGAAATATTGGAAGAAACAGGTCTCAAAGATATAGCGAAAGATAAATTTATGGAGATTGGATACAAAGTAGTTAAAGAATTAAATATCGATCCTCGATCTCTACAAAAGGATATTATTAAAGCTGGTATTCTTAGAGAACTTGGTATTAAATAAAGAATTAAATTTTATCCTGAAATAAAATTAATAGTAAATTAACTCTGATTACCCGATATTCAAATAATAATTAAATTAATACCTAAATTAAAATATAGTTATATTCAGTAAAACCGATATTTTGTTGGAAATACTTTATTTAAATAATTCTCCAAGATCAATCGTATGTTATCATACACTAGTATTAATGCTTTAAACAGTTCATTATCAATTTTATCCTCATTAGATGATTCTATGTATCGAATAACCGATTCTGTACAAGTATGTTTAATCCTATAGAGTAGTTCATTTTGATTGGAAAATGGTAATAACACTGCTCCTTGAGAGGGTACAACTACTATTGAAATACTATAATCTGTGAATCCTCCTCTAGAATCTTTATTTGGAATTGGGAATTTAAAGGTCAAACTGGAGAAATATGGATCAGAATAAATAAAAGTCCATTCTCCTAATTGATCCAATGCATTCATATCTATTAATTTGGTAATTGTTTTCATGGGTAGTCCATCCAATTCTAAAGCTGGGTGGGTATCAATTATTTTAGGACCCCAGATGTCATCAAAATATGATAACACCAAGTGTACTTTTAGAAGAGCGGTTGAATCTTGTTGTGCAAGTTTAGTACCCATTTCAAGATACTATAATGCTAGATCATTATTTATTAATTTCTGCTAGAGAATTGAATTGTGACACAATATTTCCTTTAGATTATTATTTGATAAATTGCACATAACCAAGCCAATTGCGTTTATCTCCCAATAAACTTTAATAATACCGATGTGATGTGGATATTGATCGAGATAATATCTAGATCTAGTAATAAGGGTGGTAAGTTAAATGAATATAGATGATAAGTTCTCTGATGATATAGATATAAGTGGGTTTGATTTGGATGACAGAGATGAGTATGATGCATTAATTGAGATGTCGAATTACAATTTTTCAGGTTCAAATGAAGTTGGGCATAGTTTAGTCCGATATAATGGAGCTCAGAGAGTTGATATCAGAAAATTAGAAAAAGTTAGTCTTATTAAATCACCTCTCCGATTTATGACTGTTGTTAAACAACTATCCCGAGACGCTTCAATAATCCCAAGTCATGGATTACTGGTAAACAAGGGTGGTAGGAAGGATTATGTCCATCTTGTTCTCGAGATTGGAGAATCTAGTTCCGTTGGTGTTTTCTTTTATGATACCAAAAGAACTCTATCTGTGCCACAGATTCATAGTGTAGAAAGAGCAATAAATGAATGTGGTTTGAGTGGTGGTGTAATAATTGCCAATAAAATTGGAATTCCTGCTAAACAAGAAGCAGCCAGAATCAATGCAGATCATGGTGAATTTGGAATAATTACCATTGAGCATTATGATACAATTGAAAAACGATTTAAGGGTATATTATAAATATTAACAATATTATAAGTGAATATTTGAATTTAGTCAACAATTAGACTAATTCAAACATATTAAATTATAAAATGAGGTCAATTCATGGAATACAAAGTTTATGTCAATAATATAACTTTACTTCTAAAACAGGGAGATATTACCAAGGAAACAACCGATGCAATAGTTAATGCTGCCAATGAACAGTTGTATCATCTCGGAGGTGTTGCAGCTGCAATCGCTCAAGCCGCTGGAGAACAATTTTGGATTGAAAGCAATACCATCAAACACGTTCCCACCGGTTCTTCTGCTGTTACAACCGGTGGTAATCTACCTGCAAAATATGTGATACACGGTGTTGGACCTATTTGGAAGGGTGGAAACGAAAAAGAAGAAGAATTGTTGACTTCAGTAATTCAAGATTGTCTGATAAAGGCAGATACTTTACAATTAATTAGTATTGCATTTCCTGCAATTTCTACTGGAATATATGGATATCCATTAGATTTAGCTGCAAAAACAATTATCAATACAATTAAACAATATACCATCAAGTTACAACACATTAAGCATATTCATCTTGTTCTTTTCTCTACAAAAGATTTTAATGAATTTGTATCCAATGCCAAATCATTACTAGAATAAATTTGATATATTTCGAGTTGTTGTATCCTTATTAAATGACGAAATCTAGATCCAAAAGTAGATCATAATATCTATAATTAACATTAATCCATTCAAAGTTACTATTTTAATATTTGTCAAAATTTATATTTCAATACCAAGGAATTTGGAATGCCATAACACAAATATCAAATAAAACTAAAACAAAGGAAATAAAGAGATTCAATACTCATGAATTTCTTTATGGGCTGATATATCAGCTGGTAGATAGCTCGCTTCGCATGCGAGAGGCCCCGGGTTCGAAATTTAAAGATATCCGACCTTTATAACGAAAATCCCGGTCAGTCCATATTTTTTTAACTCTTCTTTTCCAAATAATTATACAATACATTAAATGAAAAATGTTTTTCAAATTACCACCCCTTTAAATTCACTTGAAATTTAAAATAATTTTAATTTTGGATATATTCCACACGGAATAATTTTAGTGTAATTCTGTGAATGTGGTAAAAAATATCAAAGCAAGCAGAAATAAAAAAAAATAGTGTGGGCGGGAATTTCGTTTTTTTGGTAGAACACCGTAAAATTTCGAACCCGCGAGCTTTACAGCACTGGATTAGCAGTCCAGCCGACTGACCTGGCTATCGCACCACACTAATATTTCAGAGGAAACAATTTCCTTATAATCACATAATTCATATTGCTTTTAATCAATTTCGTTACTAATCTCATCATGAGTAAAGAAATAATTAGTTAATCGTAATTGTTTATTAATTAGTCATTGAAATAATAATCTGCTGTTAATTCATATACATTGACGTAGAGTTAGTTTTATTATATTGATCGTGAATATTGATCTATTTTGCCGGTTATATTGAATTTGTAAATAAGAAGAAAATTTTTAATAATGTATGTCTGTTTCACTGATTTTTAATGGATCTTCAAGTATTATTTATTATTAAAAATTTACTACAAAGTAGCAGAGATTCACAGAAATAGCATGGGTGAAATAGTACGTACAAAAAAGATTATCAATTTAGATGTGGATAACTTGTGTCATAGTAAATCAAAGATTTAACTACAATGCTTAAACAGAATGCTTCAGTACTAATAATTCTTCAATGCAAATAATTCATAAGTTGAAAATCAAATTTTTTATGATGCAATTTGGAATGTATCATATTATTAATATTAGGAAAAATTATCAACTTCACAAAAGATTAATAAATTACGAAATACTTTCAAACCTATGGCGACATGTGAGAAATGTAACCAAAATGAAGGGACAGAGTATAAATTTATGATAGCCGGATCATCATTTCAGGAAGAAAGTGGTCATACAAATTTTTACGATGTTAGAGAAGGTTCAGGAGTAATTTGTATTACCTGTACAGAAGGAGATAAAAAATCGCAACTGATGGTGCGACTGATTTTTTCAGTGGTAGCTTTGTTGGTTGGTATATATTTTGTAATTTCTGCATCATATATTGCGGGTGGGATAGCTATTGTTCTAGGTATCTTTTTATTTATATCGTATAATGGTATAAAAAATGAGGATGCAGATAAATCTGGACAAAGAGCGATAATAAATGCAAAAAGATCATCTTTTGAAGGAGGTGCAACATTATGGTCGATGGATGATTATGAATCAGAATTATCCAATACTACTTCAACTCTATTTGATAAAGATAAGCAAAAAATCACTTCAAAATAAATTTAGACAGATCAATTAATAATTAAATATTGATACTCCGAATTTATAATTTTCAAAATTAATTGTAATCAATCTGAATTGTTTAAATCTTTAAGAACCAAATTAGTATTCAAATTACTATTAATATTATTATTTATATTTAGAATATTTTTAATTAAAAGAAAGTTTAATTAATCATGAATTTACGTCATAGATATGGCAACCTGTGAAAAATGTAACCAAAATGAAGGGAATGAGTATAGATTTATGATGGCTGGATCATCATTTAAGGAGGAAAGTGGACATAAAAATTTTTACGATGTTAGAGAAGGTTCAGGAGTAATTTGTATGACCTGTATTAATAGAAATAAAACTAGGCATCTAGTGATGAGAACGTTACTCTCGGTGTTATTATTGGTAATTGGTTTTGACAATCTATTTTCTTTTTGGTATGCTGGTGGGGGATCGATATTATTAGGGATAGCTTTGTTTGTAACAGTTATTCAGATAAAAAATGAAGATGTAGATAAATCTGGCCAAAGGGCAATAATGAACGTAAAGAAATCTTCTTTTGAAGAGGATGCTAAGTTTTGGACGTTGGATGATTTTGCATCTGCATTGGCCCGTGGTGGTTATTCTTTTTTTGATGTAGACAAGAAAAAAATCACCTCTAAAAATCGCCCCAATAAATTAATTCAATAAATTAACTCTAAGAATCAATTCAATACAAAAATTCAAATAATTCAGTTAATATTTTGAGAGAATAAACGATAATATCTGCATTTTTTTTTATTTGCAAAATTTATTGGATTCAATCTAATTATTAATAATTTTCACAAATCTTCAAATCAAAGTCACAACAATTATTTCGCGAAACAAAGATTTTATTTTAGACTATACCTATATCTATGTAAATGAATCATAAGGAATTTCTAGAGCGTATGAATATTCATACTGTAACTGTTGCACAGGCTAAAGAAAGGATTCCTTTGATTAAACCAATATTATCCGAGTTAGTAGAAAAATACAAATTATTTGATGAGAGATCGATTCATTTGTTAAAAGTATCAAAGGGAAATCATGAGGTTGCAAAGATATCTCAGGTGAAATATGAAACAGATCTGTTGGAAGAGGAATTAGAGGAACTAAGACAAAAATTAGTCATGCTGGATTGTGTTGTTAAAGATTGGAGAACTGGATTAGTTGATTTTGTTTATGAAAGTGGAGAAACAATAGTTTGGTTATGCTTCCAACACGGAGAGGATGAATTACAATTTTATCATTATTGGGATGCTGGATTTAGAGGAAGAAGAAAGATAGACTTTGAGTAATTTGAATTTATACTATTAAATTTATCAACCTACGAAAGATCGCTTCTAACAATTATTTGAGTAATTTTGGTTAAACTATTTGTTAGAAGTAATGAATCTTCAATAAAAATAATGATAATTTTTATAAATAACAATCGGAAAAATATTTGTAACTGTCATTGTCTAGGAAATATAATGTATAAATTGAGGATTATTGGATAATAGATAGGAATCATTCATATTTCATACTGATGAAATAAATCTATGCTAAAGTCAATATACTTCCTACCTCATGGTATGCAAATGATCGACGGTTTAGAGCAACCATATAATGAAAATTTCAGGTCTTTACATGAGATGATGCAACAAATATCCAATGAGATTGAGAGTGATGGATCAGATATGGTGTTACTTGTAACCCCTCATGGTTATAATCTATCAAATAAATATCTGATTTATCAACATGATGAATTTCAAGGATATTTATACTCTGTATCTGATGATGATGTAGTAAAGGGAAATTTAGTATCAAAACATTCATGGATTGGTGATTCTGCTCGATCTATAGAATTATTGAATATACTAGAAGAGAACAACATCCCTGTAGAATCTCTAGTTCAGGGATTTTCGAGTTATCCTTTGGTTCTTGCTTGGGGTGAGGTGGTTCCTTTATATTACGCACTTGCCAAACAAGACGCGAAGGTGGTTATTCTATGTGTACCACGAAGCAGACTTGAAATAATTCTGGATATGCAAACTCATTTAAAGAAAATAGGTGAATTATTGCAACATTTCTGTAATCTAGTTGATGAGAAAGTCTCTATAATTATTAGCGGTGATTTATCTCATGTGCATAAAGAAGATGGACCATACGGATTTGATGAATCAGCAAAGATTTTTGATGCTAAGTTTTGTGATTGGGTGAATCAACCACAACCAGATAGTTATTTAGAGATATTAGATCTTCAACCAAAAGCATTGGCTTGTGGTATGGCTGGAATTGGAATTTTGCAGGGGTTGTTTGATAGAATTAAGGGTAACGGTTCTTCAATTAAGAATGATATAAATTATTATGATGTTCCCACATATTTTGGAATGGGGATTGCTAAGTGGATAATAATTGATTAAAATGCATTATACTATTTCAGATCGTAACATAATTAAGTTGATATGAGGTACAAATATAATTCTGTTTTTACCCATACGCTTCATTTCTTCAATGGTTACACCAACATTATCTATATGTAATACTCTTACATCTGTTATCTTATTTACATCGTTCCCTTCTTTTACAAAAGCGGTATATTCATTTTTTCTTCCATCGGTTAGGAGAGTGAAATGTTTACTTTCAGTCATAATTATTGATTCTATAAATTTAACGCTTATAATTCTTGTGAGTATTTTTATAAATTTTTAATATAAATTTACATTAATAGATACAATTTATCATGGTCTTTGAGTAATGAGTGAAAAATAAGAATTTGCAAAAATGAATTGTGAAAATGGATAGTTTATAAAATACCCATGTATTGGATTTATTTATAGAAATATCTATAGGATATTATATTTTTTAGGTGTATATTACATGTCAAATGAAATTCATGGTCATCATAGTGAATTGGCCAAAGAACTTGGATTAAAGGAAACAATTTCTGTTGCTGTCGGAGCGATGATTGGAGGAGGAATATTTACTGTTTTAGGATTTTTAGCAGGTTTTGCTGGTCCAGCAGCAGTGTTTTCATTTTCAATTGGGGGATTAATTGCTTTACTTACCACACATAGCTATATCAGATTAGTTTCAGAATTTCCCAGTTCTGGAGGTGAATTTGTAATTATTAGAAAGGTATTCAAAGATCCCAGAATTGGAAATGTTATAGGGGGATTACTTTGGCTAGGTTATTCAGTAACAATTGCACTGTATGCTTTTACATTTGGAATATATACAACTGAATTTTTACATAGTACCTTTCATAATGAGATATTTGCAGTAGATTCTAATCCTGCATTTTTTTCATTTCAAAGAGCAATGGCTGCCTTTGTAATTCTAGTATTTATGTTGGTGAATTTGAAAGGTGTAAAAGAGACTGGTTTTATTCAAAATGTTATAGTTGCATTTAAATTAGGGGTACTCTTGTGGTTTGCCCTTATGGGATTAAAATATGTTAAAGGAGAGCGTTTTTCTACTGTAGAAAATTTTGCACCGAATGGTGTAATGCCTGTATTTATTGGTGCAGCAGTAATTTTTGTTGCCTATGAGGGTTTTCAAGTAATTGCAAATACTGTAGAGGAGATGAAAAATCCAAATAGAGATGTCAAATTGGGTATGTATATTTCAGTGATAGTGGTTGCACTAACCTACATGGCTGTTGCATATGTAGCCATAGGAATGTCTGAAGATCCATCAAAACTAGATGAGGCTGCTCTTATAGAATCAGTTCGATCATGGGGTGCAATCGCCGTTTTATTAATAACCATGGGTGCTATTGCTTCAACCAGCTCTGCAATAAATGCAACTTTACTAGGTTCTTCACGATTGGCATATACCATGAGTGATTGGAAGGCTTTTCCAGAAAAATTAGCCGTCATCAGTAAGAAATCAAAGGTTCCGTATTTATCAATTATTATTACATCAATGATCAGTTGGGTCTTTACTTTTGTAGGTGATGCTAGATCAATTGCAGAAGTGGGATCTATTATATTTTTAGGAATATTTATGATGATAAATATAACTGCAATAGTAAATTTCAGAGGAGAAAGAAATATTATAGCTTATTTTGGTGTTGTTGCTATTATTTTCTATATGGGTGCTGCAATATGGTTCATGATGGCTGAAGGATTATTACTAGCCGTCATTATTATAACTGTATTTGTTACAGTGACAATTCTATGGGTTATTATAAATTCCATCAGAATGGCTAGATTACCTGAGTTTGAACCCCCAACCATTCCTCCACCTACAGAAACAGCATTAGCAAAGAGGGAAATTCCTATGTTTGAGTACAAAGATACAACAGATGTTTTTTTCCTCGAATTGGACAAAGTATTAGTTACTGTTTCTGGTAAAAAACACGAAACTCAGGCAATTCAGTTTGCTGGATTACTTGCTAGAAAATATAAAATTACTGTTGATTTATTGAATGTAGGAAAAGATGAATCAAGTTTAAATTATGCAACAGAAGTAATGACAAAATTTGGTGTTCAATTTAATAAAGTTATAAAACAAGGAAAAAACATATCTGAAGTTATAATAAACCAACAAAAAGAGGAAAATTATCAGTTAATTATTATGGGATCAAGAAGAAAGAAAACTTTACTTGATCGTCTTTTTGATACTAGTACCACAAAGAAAGTAGTTGATGGTGTTAGTTGTACTGTCTTACAAGTTCATCCCGCAGTATATGGGCAATCAAAAGAAACAATTGGAAATATGTTTCTATTATTTGATGGTTCTGAACGTGATGCATATCTCAGTAGATGGGCAAAACATATATCCTCAATTGGAGAGACAAGTACAATTTTTGCATATCATGTTATATTAATACCCAATCTTGTTCCTTTGGAGGGAATTGCCGAGCATAAGGCAATTCTTGAAAGTCAACAAAACTTCTCTAAATATGTAGATAATTTGATGGGTAAAAATGGTATCGAAAACTCAAAGCCCATCATTTTATTTGGTAGAACCTTCTCTAAATCCATTGTAAATGCAAGTGAAGCAAGAGAACCAGATGCTATATTAATTGGTCATACTAAGGATAAAGGGTTTAGATATCGTATGCGTACTCCCTTGGCATATCAACTTATGGAAAAAGTTGACAGTGTATTAATCGTACATCATTCTCCCGAAATTAATAAAACACAAACTAAGTAATTTGATCTTTAAACATTAAAATTAACTAGAAATATCGATAAATTAAGTATGCGATTCCGATTATAAGTAATAATAATAGTAATTCATCTATAATAGCAAAAAAGGTGAGTATCTTGCCTGGTTCAGATCTTGGCACATTAGGAAACCAAATATCTGGTTGTTTTGATTTATCTCCCAATTTTGATCACCCACCTCAAATGTAGAATTATATTTCTAAATAGACCTTTGGATGAATTAAACGTTTCATCCATTCAACCATTAATTTTTCTTTCATTTTGGATTTGTCATAACATGTGGTATATAGTAATAGTAAATTTCCACCTTTATCTAAAAGGACAGAGAAATTCTCTGCATCGTAATAATCCTCAAAATCTGCTTCAATTTCAATTTCATCAAAAATTTCTAACTTTTCTAAAATTAAACAGGTATGTGCCAGTTTCGGAAAGAGATCAATCTCCAAGTCTGTTAATTGAAGTATATAATGGTCTTCATATGAAATTATGCTGAAGAATGATGTCATTGGTATGGATATATTTTTTCTTGGAATCCATACTCGTAGATTGAGCATTTGACCTAATGTACTTAATAACAAAAACTTTTCTGCTTTGTTTAGTAAGTCATCCATCCTAGCAATAATATGACAACCTCATGAATAAATCTTTTTACCAAAGGATAGTGAAATTCTATTACTTTACGTATTAATTTAAGTAAAAATCAGAATCACAATATTTCACTGTGAATTTTAATATTATTTAGCATATATTTTCTTAAAATCGGAATTGCTGGTGCTCCATAACTTAGCAATTCATCATGGAATTCCTTTAATGTAAATTTGTCT
>JAOUKW010000332.1 GCA_029882335.1 Candidatus Heimdallarchaeota archaeon
ATTGATTTTTCTATAAATAATATATAACTGTCTCTCTCCGCGTTGACGAGATATCCCATAATTTTTCAAATCAAATATAGAAACCATTCTTAACAATAATTATTAAGAATTAACATCTTAATAAATTACTCTTAATTCTGAAAAGAATTTGTTAAAACATAACATAAAATATTATTCACTTAAAACCAACTTTTGCGAGCAGAAGATGAAATATTTAACAAACTGTATATAATTACTCAAAGCTGAATTGTCTCATTTGGAGAATTCCTAGTTATAAGATTGATACTTGTCTTTTGAGTAATTTTTATTAAAAATTAAATAGATAATCAAAATTACCAAATATCTAGTAATTAAATTAATATTGAAAATAGCTTTCTTTAATTATTTATTTTATCTTTTCAAGTAAGTCTATTTCATTTTCTTCATTATCTAAAATAGTAGCTACTAGATAGCCAAAACCTGGGTTATGAATTTCTTTCTTAATTATGACTCCTTTTAATTTCAATCCTTCTACAAATTCATTTAATTGTTGAACTTCGAGATTAAAATGAATATTTCCGTTTTTGTTGATGTTGACTGTTGCTTGATGTATAATAAGGAAAACATCTGAGATAATAAATTGTGCCATATTTGGATTTTTATGGATTAATGAAAGATTTAAAGTTTCTTGATAGAATGAAATAGACTTTGTTAGATCATTTACAAAGATTAATATTGAATTTATGCGTGTTATCATTTAAATTACTGTTGAAATAATAATTTATAAACATAATGGGTAATTAATAAGTTGTAAACAATTTCTGCAATGAAATATAATAATATCTCTTAATAATGTTTTATTTGTATCTTTTTTGGGTTATATCAATTAGATATTAAAAATATAATGATTATAAATTTGATTATAGTTGTTTAAATGTAGTTTTGTCTATTTGCAAATTCAATTGAATTATTTATTTTAGGGAATGTGTGGATGAACTTTATCTAATTCTTCATCAGTTACACCAAATACAACGTTGTGTGGTGCTAATGGTTCACTGTCCATAAATTCAGGTAATCTGTCATGAGCTCGACTTAATCCAGCGGATCGATTGAAGTTAATTTCCATATCTAGGATGGTTCGACCAAGTGGTCCTACATCAGCAAGTGTATATTCAGTACCTAACATTCCGGCAACTGATTGTACTAGACCGTCAAATCCATCATCAATATCAAGAATTGAAAAGGCTGTAAATAAACAGTAACCTGAGGAGTCAAGGAAAGCAGTAGTTTCTTGGAATACTCGTGAAAGCTCTGCTTTGTCCATTGCACGAGGATCAGTAACAGTACCTTTAATTCCTAAAATTTCTGCTGCAATGGTATATCCTGCGGTGTGATCACCACCCATGGGATTAGTTGCGTAAGTTACGCCTATTCCTTTAATAGGTCTTGGATCATAGGCAGGTAATGATTGGCCCTTTACATGTGCTACACGAGTAATTCCGTAGACATTACCTACAGTCACTGCACCATTACCAACAATTCTACCATTTGGTGTATTTTCTGCAATTTCTCTCATAAGTTTCTTTGCACCTTCTGCATCACCAAATGCTATAACTCCTGCTTGCATGGCAACACCAATGGCGTTACCAGTTTCAATGGTATCTAAACCGTAATCATTACACATTCGATTTAGTTCTGCTACATCGTCTATATTTCCAATTCCACAGTTAGCACCAAGGGCCCATGATGTTTCATATTCAAAAGCAGATACCATATTGGTATTATTGTTAAATGGAACTGCATTAGAACACTTGATAATACATCCAGGATTACATGCATGTGCATAACAAGCATCTGTGTTTCCAGCTGTTAGTTCAATAACTTGATCTACTCTTTCGTGATGTGCTTCTCCTGAAATCTTGGCAGCATCTTCAAATTGACCAGTTTGCCAATTTCTAGTTGGTAAAGCACCAGCTTCATTAATTATATTCATAAGGATATTTGTACCGTAGTTTTGTAGTCCGCCATCATCACCTGTAACTGGATGTGATCTTAATGCTTCTGACAATCTCCTAGTACCGTCTTTGAATTTATCACGATCTACTGGTTGAATGGGTTCACCTGGAGAATCATCTGTAATTATTGCGATAACATTCTTACTTCCGAGAACCGCACCTAATCCACCTCTTCCTGCATATCTACCGGGATCTGTATTTTCTACATTATTTCCAAATATTCCAGCACCTTTTAGTAAGTTCTGTCCTGCAACACCTGCTCCGATAATACCTGGCTTGGTATCATATTTTTCATATACTTTCTTGATTAGATCATACGCGCCCATACTTCTAAATTCATTTGCTTGAACGATTTCAGCATCTCCCTTGCGAATTAATATGTTATACCATGCATCGCGATCGGATGGTTGATTTTCTACAACAAGGGCACGTACGCCAGCTCTGGCTAATTTATGAGGTGTACGACCACCTGCATTTGCTTCTTTAATTCCATTAGTTAGAGGTGATTTACCACCTACACTAATTCTACCGCTTGTGGGTGCAGTTGAACCAGTTACCATTCCAGGTGCGACAACTAATTTGTTTTTTGGACCTATAGCGTCTGCAAGTCCTGGAACTTCCGATGCGATAATCGCACTGGTTAAACCTCTTCCAGCAAGTAATTTATACTTATCTGGAGTGTCTTCCCACTTAACAGTCAAATTTTTCATATCTACACGTAGTATTTTTTTCTCTGACTCTAGCATATTATACCACTTTTTGGTTAATTAAAATTTATACAATCTCTTTAAAAGAATATTATGGAAATTAGGGATATTTTAAATCAGCTTAAAATGACATTTCTTCAATTTATTTCTCTAAAAACTGGAAAAAATGTTTACTTCAATACCATTGAATAAATATGACTTTTGCTTAAGTAAATTATTGCATCCTAAGACGAATAGTTATCTAATTGATTCTCATGGTCGTATTATTAAAAATGCCAGAATTTCAATTACTGATAGATGTAATTTAAGATGTAAATATTGTATTCCAGAAGAAAATCCAAATTGGGTAAAGAAAGAAGAATTGTTATCTTTTGAGGAAATTATTCGAATTGTTGAAATTTTAAATAAACATGGAGTTAATAAGTTTAGATTAACTGGTGGTGAGCCAACTATCCGTACAGGTTTTTTGGATCTATGTAAAAATATAAAACAAATAGATCCAAAAATTGAACTTTCAATCACAACAAATGGTATAAAATTGTTTGAATATGCTGAAACAATGAAAGATGTGGGTATTGATCGAATCAATATTTCTTTGGATACACTAGATAAAGATACTTTTTATAAAATCACCAGTAGGAATTTGTTTGATGATGTAATAAAAGGAATTCATAAAGCGATAGAGGTTGAATTTAATAGTATAAAGATAAATGCAGTCGCAATGAATGGTGTCAATACAGATTTGAATACATTAAATGAATTTATCAACTTATCAGCATCGACTGGCCTTGAAATAAGATATATTGAATTTATGCCTTTTCATGGTAATAACTGGATGGATGAGAAATCAAATGGTTATATTAGTTCGAATGATCTAGTAAATAAATTACAGGCGCATTATACTTTAGAAAAATTGCATGAACAAAATCCCTCTCAAACATCAAGAAATTATGTAATAAAGGAGAATAGTGCGAAAATAGGTTTTATTTCATCTGTTTCTCAAAGTTTTTGTGATAAATGTGATCGAATTAGAATAACTGCTGATGGCTTTTTACGACCATGTTTACATGAGCACAAAGAATATGACTTGAAAACAAAATTACGAAATGGAGCTACAGATGATGATTTAAAAAATTTAATTCAATCTGGATTAAATAAAAAGTGGAAGGAACATCCAGATTTTCTTTCTATGACTTATTTACCTTTAATAGAAGACAGGGAAATGATTCGAATTGGCGGATAATCCAAGTATCAGTATAGTATAAATTTTGCAATAATTATAATTTAATGTGTACAATTACTCCTTGTTTGCCAACAGCCCAAATGTCGGTATCTAGATGTTTAATTCGATGTAAATCTGGTAGTTTTGATGAATATTGTTTCCAAGAAATACCACCATTATAGCTATAGAATAATGATCCATCTTCATTATTGTTATCACCTACTGCAAAACCTACTTTATTTTCAATAAAAGTAATACTTCGCAATCTATTATTGGTTACTTGATTAATTATCCAAGATAAACCACCATCAAATGTAGTTAGGATTCGACCACTAAAACCTCCTATCCAACCATTTTTATCATTTGCAAAATAGATTCCTCTAAATTGTTCTTGAATATTATTATCTTCTGAATATAATTCTTTCCAACTTTTTCCTTTGTTTGTAGTTTTATAAATTTTATTTTTTGAAATACCAAAACCTATATTTCCATCTACAAAATAAAAATTTATTATACCTAATTCATTTTCTATTTCATTATTCCATGGAAGTAACGTTATAAATATTATATTTTAGTTGTAGTGTTGGTGTAGTCTTGAAATTAATATATCTATATCATCTACTAATCGAATTTTCAATTCATTTCTAAGAAATTGATAATTTCTGCTATCAA
>JAOUKW010000031.1 GCA_029882335.1 Candidatus Heimdallarchaeota archaeon
CGCATTTGATGCATCTGTTTTATGATTACCTGATAGGAATTTGATAATCCAAGAATCTATTGTACCTACTGCTAATGTTTTATTTTTATTTGCTTGGTTTACATTTTCATTATTTTCTATTAACCATTTTATTTTTGTTCCTGAAAAATATGAATCTAATACAAGACCTGTTTTTACCTTAAATACACCCTCAAGATCTTCATTCTTTAATTGTTGTATTATATCATTTGTTCTCCTACATTGCCAAACAATGGCATTTGATAGTGGTATTCCACTGTCTTTTTCCCAAGCAACAATAGTTTCTCTTTGATTTGTAATCCCAATGCTATGGATATCTGAAATATTTAAATTCGCTTGTTGGAGTGCTACCTTCATAGTGTAAAGTACATTCTCCTTGATTTCAAGTGGATTATGTTCTACCCATGCCTCGTGAGGATAATATTGAGAGTGTTCTTTTTGTCCTATGCCCAATTCTATACCATTTTCGTCATATATAATTACACGAGTACTTGAAGTTCCTTGGTCGATACTCAAAATATGTTTCATCTTTATTGTATTTTTTTTATTCATTTAATTGAATTATGAGTATTAGACAATTGAAAGCACAAAATTTTTCTAATTTATTTTGAAAGGTTAGCTTTGAATGAGATATAGGATATTATTAGTAGAATAACTTGGGTACCCACTAAATTAATTTTAAATGGTATCTTTATTATATCCCAATAACCTGAAAATGATGTTATTTGTATTATTTGCGTGATAATAAGTATACAAGTGGATATTAAAATTGTGATTATACTTATTATTTTACTAACCTGATCTGAAAGTCTATTTAGCTGTTTGAAAATTAGGTGTACAAAATTAATAATTAAAATGAAAAGGATCATACTAATTAACAAAGTTTTCATTTTACCTATATCATTAATTTGAATAAATATAGCAAAAATAGTAGTACTTAGAGAGATAGATACTACATCTGTTGTTTCTCTAGAAATCAAATATCATATCTCCGGTATATATGTAAAATCTACATCTTCATCAGGAATTCCATAAATCCATCGATGTGATATATTATTTACCCAATCATCGACACTATCTCCTCTATGTCCTGTAAAGAAATGAGCACTTTGACCTGGTGCCATAATGCCAAAAACATTATCCCAAGTACTCGTGACTTCAGATACAATTCTCAAGCTAGCTCCAACAGTGACTAGTAATTCTGGTCCTGTTTCACTCCATTTTGGAGATGTATTTGTGGCTTTAACAGTTGTTCTTGAGCCATCAACTGGTGTATTTCCTTCATTGAAACTATTCATATCAAATGCATGTTTGAATTCAACGATGTGTAGTTTTTCATATCTCCACGATGATACTCTAGAGCCGATGGCTTCTTCCAAAAACTCAACCGTTTTCTCCATCGCTTCTCTTACTATATCAATCCTAGTTTCTGTAATCGATGTGTCAATATTGTCAAAATAAATTGAATTTGGATTTGTAACCACATTTCGTATTCCGTTGATTGCAAAAGAATGATATAAATTATACATGTTGTCTCCTATTGTAGAAATTTCATCATAAAATGTTGATTCTTCTAAATATATGCTAAAGACTGAGAAAATAGTAGGTCCTCTATCTTCTATGGACATATTGAATTTATCTTCATTTGCCCACATGAGCATCTCATTGATTGATTTGTATAAATTAGAATCTGATGAAACTGAGCTCTTAATACTGATTAAGTCATTTCCTAAAATTCGAATTAAGTACTCTGCGTGTAGATCTTTAATATCGCCTTGTATATTCATCATATCATATACATCTAAATCATTTTTATTATTCAATAATTGATTTATTCTGTCTGCTCTGTATTCTACTTCAAATAGATCAGAGATATAAATACTCTGGCTTACATCTTCTTCATCTCTAAAATCAAATTTATCATTAGCTGTTACGATATACCCTTCTTCAGGATCGATAACTCGATAGGAATCTTCATATGGATGCATTCCATCCCAACCAAAGGCTGGATCACTTCCATTCTGTGGAACTATTCCACTTCCTAGTACTTTACGATTTGGTACTAATCCTGCAAGTTGATAGGCTATTTTTCCTGATGTATCTGCAATGACGACATTTTGACTTGGAACAGAGAAATATCTTAAGCTTTCAATGGCTTCGTTAATGTCTGTTGCTTTGTTTAATCCTAGAATCGCCTCTTGTATTTTATTCCTTGGATTATCCTCATGCAATGTCCATCTCATTACATAGACATGTCTATTGTCTACAGGAAATATATCTGGATCGAGTACTTGACCAATATCTGTCCATTTAAGTGCATAAGATACTGTTTCTCCATCTTTTACTTCTATGTCTTTATTTACCACCTCAAAATCCTTCCATGTATTATCATGAAAATATTGACCTTGATCATTTGTTTTTAGATAGAACAAATCAATTGCGTCCAATCTTGAATTTGTAACTCCCCAACTAACATGATCATTATGCCCGATAACAATTCCTGGAGAAACAGGTAAGGAAAACCCTTGAACATGGAATTGTCCTTCAACGATTAATTGAACTTGCCACCAAATACTTGGAGTGGTTAAAGATAAATGAGGATCATTAGCTAAGAGCGGAAATCCGGACGCGGTTTTAGTACTAGATACAACCCATGCGTTGGAGCCTTTATTTTCTGTTATTTCTAATTCATCAATAATATCTATTGCGGATTGTGATATATCATAATTCATCCCCACTAGTGATTCAGTAAATGTATTAATGAGATAGGTCTCTGCTTCAATATTTTGAATTGGAAAGATATCTAATGATTCTTCTCCACCAAATGTTTCTGCAAGATTTCTTCGCAGTATTTCCCTCTTAATTCCTGCAATTGAAAGGTCTTCTGCCATAATACCTTGAATTGCAAAGGCTTCTACAAGTTGCCAGTGTTGTGGTTTATGGTCAATCAATAGAAACTCTACAGGAAGATTCTCTTGATGTAAATCAATAAAGGTGTTAATTCCACGTAAGTAATTGTTATATACTTCAATCGTTTCTCCATCTGTCTGATCTAAAACTGTTTGTGCAGCTCTTAGGAGTTCTAATGATTTATAATATTTTGATCCATCAATTAATTCGCTTCCGAAAACCAAGGCTAGATCTCCATGAATCAATAATCTAAGTAACTCTGCCTGCCATAATCGATCTCTAGCAAACTCATAGCCTTGTGCAAAGAATAAATCATCTAAATTATTTGCCACTATCGTTGGTATTCCGTATTCATCTCGATAGACATACACTTTTTCTTTTACTTCACTGGTAATTAATTCATCAATTTGATAATCTGTTGAGTTTTTCAAACCCGCATAAAGTCCAAGAAGGAATGAAAGAATGATTATTAATAAAATAGTGAGAAATTTCTTTAGGATTGGGTTCATTAATTTAAGATAAAACTATCTAAATTAAAAGTTTTTAACTTGATAATGAAGTATTATTCTATTTCTTAAACATTTTTCAATGAAGTTTTATAACTTGCTTCGCGAATGTTGATTGCATGTTTTGGATCATCTGTAATTATTACATCTACTCCCATGTGTATCATTTTTTGAATTGATTTTGTTGAGTTTACTGTCCACGTATGAATTTTTATATTTTCTTTTGCAATACTATTTACTCGTCTTTGTGTTAGAAATTTATAATAGGGGTTCACTGAAAAAAGATTAATTTTTTTGTGAAGTATTTTCCAATAATTTGAAAACCAGAAAAAATAGAGGTAGGATATCTTGATATGAGAGCTTGTTTTTCTTAAACCCATCAATGGTTCCTTGTAAAAGCTAGATACATTCACTTGATCTAAAACATCTTTATAGAGTAAATATTTTGCAAGTTTTTTGCCACTTTCTTCTGTATGTGATTTGCATTCTACGTTGAGTATTTCTGATTTAAATTCCTTAAATACATCATCTAGATAGCTAATCTCATAATTATTTTCTAGGGAAATTTTGTCTATCTTATCTGAGGTTAAATCTGCGATTGCATACTTTTTGAGTATTGTTTTATCATGATGTAGTATCCAATGATCGTCTTTTGTAATATGAACATCAAATTCAGCCATTTCAGCTCCTAACTGAAAACCTTCTTTTAAAGCTCTAATAGTATTCTCACGTAATCCATTCTTTGTATATCCTCTATGTTGAGCTATTAATGTCATAAAACGCACTTATAAGATATAATTCTTATAGATAATTTGAATTCTTGAACTTAATGAAGGATGCAAATTAGATTTGGGTATTTTGTTTTTTATTTCAAGAAATTCACTCCAAAATAAATAAGAATCAGATTCATTTATTGTTTTGATTAATTCATAAATTTGATCATTATTCAATAATCCATTTGCATGTTTTAGAATAGGTTCAAGTAGAATAATCTTATTTGATAGACTTTCTTCAAGTTCAATTTGACTTTCTTTTATTTTTGAAATCAATTTATTATAAAGTTCAGTTATTTCATCTTGTTTCATTCTATCTTTATATTTATTGAATAAGTAATGTTTTACTTGTTCATTGAAAGTGGCTTGAATTACACCAATTGTTTTTTCTCTTGATAATTCACTTGATTCAATTAAAAACAAGAGATTTGTAATTATTGGCTCAAAATCAATTTCAGGAATAATTTTCTCATATTTTTTTAGTTCATATTCAATAGAATTGATAATATCTCCTCTTAAGCCAATTTTAATTAATGCATTCATAAGAATGTTTGGGTCAATTATTTTTGCTGCATAGTTGTCTGCAATTAATTCTGAATTTCTATGCGCATATTCGATTAATTTCATATTTGATTTAACTACGATTTTGAAAGATGCTATTATTGATAGTAAAAATGCAAGTCGAATAAATGAATTAACAGAAAAAGGATCTTGAAAAATTATAATCCCAACTTTTAATAATAAAAATATCCAAACAAAGGATAATATTAATCTTGGTGCAAATAAAATGCTATTAATCCAAGAATCATATTTTTTGGTATGCCCAATTTCATGAGCTATTACAGCCTGTATTTCTTCTTGGTTTAGTATTTCCACAACATTTCTATTTAATATAATCCAATCCTGTCCTAATATGGGAATCGGTATAAATCTTAGTGTGTATGCATTTGGCACGAGAGAATCCGATATAAATACTCGTTTGACGGATTTACTTTTCGTTTTATGGATTAATTGATCTGTTTTAATTCCAACTGCTAAAAGCATTTCCAAATTCTCATACGTGCCTATAGGTTCTCCTTGAGCTAAATCTGAAAGGAATGCAGTAATATTTTCTTTTGATAGGTCTAATTTTTCTGGATTTCCCAAATGAAACTCTAATTTTATTCTATGCAATAGTGATTTTCGTCCATACACCTCAACAATTGATGGGTTATCCTTAATGTAAGAAACTGAAGATAAATAAGAAGATACAAATGGAAATAGAAATAAACCGGTGAGTGTAAACCAAGGGAGATCTGGTTGAAAATTAAATTTAATTGAATATCTGAAAAATGTTGTATCACTTGGTTGTACATCTACAATAATGGCAATAAGGAGTTGTATTATGGTTGAAATGATAAAAAGTATATATGCAATCCAAATTTTTATTGATAATGCATGGTATTTGTTTGCCATATATATGTATGTCCCACACATTAAATATATTACTTATCAGATTGTAAATTGATTTAATTACAATTATTTTGTTACTTTGGATTGTATTAAATGCTATATTGAAGATATTGCGCATAGCAACGGCTATGTGTAATTAATCAATAAAAATTATTATATCAAAAATAAAGTTATTTTTTATTTAAATTTAATCTCATTATAAACCGGGATTTAGTGGCTTCAATTGTGTTATTATTAGTAAGGTTTTAATTTTAGATAAAAAAATACTATTTGTATCGAGGTAATTTTTTGCTTCATGAAATAGAAGAATTGATTAGAATTGGAAAATATCGTGAAGCAGCGGAATCAATTAAACAAGTAGAAAATTCATCACAAGTTATGCTTTTGAAAATACATCTATATCATGAACTTGGAGACTTTAATCTCCAAAGTGTATTTTCAGATAAATTGATTTCTAATGGAATTCATGATATAAAGATTCTAATTAAGGCGTATTATTGGAAGGCATGGTCTGAATTTCGAAAAGGGAATCACAATTCTGCAATGGAAATTTGTGAACTTGCATTAGGTAAACTTTTAGAAAATGGGTCGAACAATGGTAATTCTCTAAATGTAGAGAAGTCACATATTTTTAATGCATTAGGTTCTACTTACCTTGAAATGGGAAAAACAGACAAGGCATATGAGTATCTAAAATCCGCATTGACACTACGGGAGAGTTTAGATGATAATTATTATTATTTAATTTCATTAAATAATATTGGTTTGTACCATATATCTCAAGGTGAATTACAAATTGCTTTGGAGTTATTTAATAAAGCCTTAAATTTGTATGAGCTTTCTGATAATCGATATTTACCCGCGTTATCTAGGGTACTAAGCAACATGGGAGAAATATACAGACTAAGAAGAGAGTATGAAAAATCTCTGGAATTTCATACAAGATCATTTTTAATACGAAAAAATTTGGATAATAATTATGATATTGCGATGTCGAGACATTATCTTGGGATCATTGAATTTAAAATAAATAATTTAAAAGTGTCAAAATCTCATTTTATTCAATCAAATAAACTATGGAAACAAATTGGAAATGATTTGTGGTATTCTTTATCTTTATTGAACTTTGGTAGATTGTTAGTAAAACAAAAAAAGAATGTAAATAATGTAGTGAAGGAATTAAATAAGCTATCCAGAAAAAATGAAAACCCAATTATATTGATGAGAGCTAAAATGTTACAAGCATTATTTTTACGTCAATCAAGTCGAATGAAACATAGAGCAGAAGCACAGGAGCTATTGCTGCAAATTATCACTTTAAGATTATCTGATTATGAATTAATACATGATGCATTAATTAATTATATTGAGATTTTATTTCAGGAGTTAAAAATGTCTGAGGATGATCTGATTTTAGAAGAAGCAGTTGAAAAATTAAATAAATTATTTGATTTAACTCGGGAAAACAATTTACACGGTGATTTTATTGATGTATTATTGCTAAAATCAAAATTATGTGAAGTTGATTTTGATGTTGGTAAAGCAACTAGCTATCTGGATCAAGCTCAGATTTTAATGTTTGAAAAAGGTCTTATAGGATATGAAAAATATTTAGAATTTGCAAGAAAGGCACTTGAGAAGAATAAGAAAAAAATTTCTAATATGATAGAATCAGAAATGACTATTGCTACTCGTCTTGAAATGTTGGATATACCTGAATTTATCAAAACTATTAGTAATGGTTCACAATTATAGTATATTTTTTTTTGTAAAATGGTGTTAACAACACGTTCAAACCAATTAAATAGATATATGAATAAATTTAATTGTAGATCATACAATTCATTGTATATTGGAAAAATATTATGTAATAAAGTTTAAATTACAAAACAGAAGAAGAACTAGTAAAAATTTTAAAGGGTAATTGAGTGAGATATTATTATCATGGTAAATAGCAATAATTCTACGGGTCAACCTGATGTGAAATATACAGAGCAAGATGTTTTAGATTACCACTCAAATAATTTTCCAGGAAATGGTAAAATCGAAATAATTTCTAAAACTCCTGTTACTAATCAAAGAGATCTGACTTTAGCTTATTCTCCTGGTGTTGCTGATGCCTGTCAAGCAATCCAAGCCAATCCAATGGATTTATACAAATATACAAATATCGGAAATACTGTAGCTGTTATAACAAATGGTACTCGAGTGTTGGGATTAGGTGATATTGGAATGGCTGGTTATCCCGTAATGGAGGGTAAATCAATATTATTCAAAGCATTGGGTTCTGTTGATGCATTCCCATTGGTGATAAATAGACATAATAAAGAAGAGTTTATTGAAGTAGTAAAAACAATTGCACCTAATTTTGGTGGAATAAATTTGGAAGATATTCAAAAACCAGATTGTTTCTATATAGAAAGAACCTTAGATGCGGCTCTTGATATACCGGTATTTCATGATGATCAGTGGGGTACAGCAGTTGTTACATTGGCTGGAGTGATAAATTCATTAAAATTAGTTGGAAAGAAATTTTCTGATATAAAAGTGGCTGTTAATGGTTCTGGTGCATCTGGAATTGCAATTAGTCACATGTTGTTGGATGCAGGTGTGAAAGGATCAAATTTGAACTCGGTGGATCGAAATGGTGCTATATTCACTGGTAGAGATAATATGGATGAATATAAGGATGAATTATCTCAAAGAATAAATCCCAACAAAGAGAGTCTTTCTCTTGCTGAAGCAACAGAAGGTTGCGATCTTTTGATAGGTGCTTCTGGACCGGGTTTATTTACACAGGATATGGTTAGATCTATGACTGATGATGCGATTGTTTTTGCAATTGCAAATCCAGTTCCAGAAATTATGCCTCATTTGGCTATCGAGGCAGGTGCTAAAATTGTAGGTACCGGAAGAAGTGATTTTGCAAATCAGATAAATAATGTTTTAGGATTTCCTGGGATTTTTAGAGGTACACTTGATGTCAAGGCTACAACCATAACAAAAAATATGAAAATAGCTGCTGCAAATGCAATTGCTTCAAGGGTATCCGAGGAAGAACTTTCTCCCAATCATATTATTACAAGCCCAACAGATCCATTATTGATGCCATTAGAGGCGTCTGCTGTTGCAGAAGCGGCTATGCAAGATGGAGTTGCGAGATTTAGTATGTCAAAGAGTGAAGTTTTTGATTTAACTTTAAAACGAATTGAATATTATAATGCCACAATTGCAAAATTAGTTCCTTCAAGAAAAAATCCATCATCTGTAACTAGTTCTTCTTAGTCTTGGCGCATTACTGAAAATTAAATATTTATAGAAATCATTCCTTTTAAATGTATTTTAGATTCGCACAACCTAAATGATAATTGAATTGCGTTATTAATATCATCAATCTAAAAGAATAAATTATATGGCATAGAATATCATAAGACGGGGAATACTCAATTATATGCTAAGGTCGTGATATATTGTTTTATTTTCATGATGTTGATAAGCGGTGAGTTTTTTTTAGTAGACTTAAATACTACATCGTATAGAGTAAAAAGTATAGTACCATTGGGTTGTCATCCCACTACTGTTAATTAAGGTTGGAAGAATAGTTAAAATGAATGATCAAAATTCAGAAATCGAAGAATTAATTCCTGACATTGAAGTAGATACTGATAAATCTAGTAAAAAATCACGTTCTAAAGAACCAAAAAGAGATTCAAAGGCCCGTACTGCATCTGCTGCAGTGTTTTTTAATGAAAACAAATCAATTGCTGGATTTGGAAACTCAATGCGTGCAGTTTTCACATCTGTTCGTGAATTGGTCGAAAATAGTCTGGATGCTTCTGAAAAAAGAGGAGTCACCCCTAGAATTTTCTTGACCATACGAAAACTGGAAAAAAAGGAATTAATTGCTTTAATGGGTGGTACCTCTTCATTAAAAACCCAAGATGCAAAAATTGATTTTATTGAAATGAGTTGTAGGGACAATGGAATTGGTGTTAGTAGAGATCTTATTCCTCAATTATTTGGAACAGTATTGGCTGGTACAAAATATGGAGCTCAACAAACCCGAGGTAGATTTGGTTTGGGTAGTAAAATGGTTCTGCTTTATGCCATGTCAACTTTAGATTTGCCAATACAGATAACTACAAGACCTATCGGTGAAGATACAACTTATAGAGTAAAATTATTTATAAATTTAGAGAAAAATGAACCAATTATACATTCCGATGAAAAATTTGTAGAGGGAGACGATGAATATTTTGATGAATATGGAACTGAAATAAAAGTTTCCTTTACTGGTAGCTGGAATTTAGCTAAACTCTATGTTAGAGAATATTTTAAACAATTAGCAATTATTACACCTTATACTGATTTATATGTAAAATTACCCTCAGATGAAAACCCAGGATTTCTTGAGGATCTAAATTTCTTACGAGTTGTTGATGATTTACCTAAACCACCAGAAGTTGTGAAGATACATCCTTGGGGTACTGATATTTCTACATTTAGAAGAGAGATGACCCATGCTGAAGAAGATAATTTAATTGACTTTTTATCTGAAAATTTCATGGGTGTCACCCCTCAGTCTGCAGAGTTGTTCTTTGAAGAAGTAGGTGTTGATGGTACGAAGAATCCTAAAGACTTAACAAGTCAAGAAATTCGTAGAATTGTACATGATGGTTTTAATCGGGCTTTAAAAGAATCTAAAGTAATAAAGCGAAAAAGAGATCGAGTATTTAAATTCGATGAACCTCGTGGAGATGCATTATCGCCATTAGGCGCAGCAAGATTAAGAAAAGGATTAGAAAAAGAGCTAGCACCTGATTTTGTAGAAGCACTGACTAGACCTCCAAGAGCATATGAAGGTCATCCATTTGTCATAGAGGCTGCTATTGGATATGGTGGTGGTGTTAATGCTGCTGCTGCATCAAAAGGAGTAACAATTATTGACAATCGAGTAATTTATCGATTTGCAAATAGAATTCCTTTGGTTTTTGGAGCAGGTAGCGATTTAATTACAAATATCGCGAATTCGATAAATTGGTCTGAATATGGATTGACTCGAGCTACAGAACCTTTAGCAATTGCAGTATCTTTGGTATCAACAAAAATTCCATTCCCTGAAACTTCAAAAGAATATATTGATAAAGTTGAAGAAATCGGAGCTGAAGTAAAATTAACGTTACTTCAACTTGCCCGTAAATTAAAAACCTACTTAGGTAGACGTAGAAGGAGACAAAGAGAAAAGCAGAGAAAATCTCGATTTGAAAGATTTGCACCTCAAACAGTACATAATTTATTGGATATATTGGAAAAAGAGAATTTATGGAATCCAACTACCGGTATAAACCCGTCGCGAATAATTGCTGCATTATCTTCAGGAAAACCTAGGATTGATTCAACTGTTGTACCTCGTAGGGAATATATCTATCAGGCACCAATTTGGAGTAATGATAAAACCCAAAAAATATTACAAAGCAATGAAATTTTTGAGGTTGCTACGTTTATAAAAACGGATATTAAAGAGATCGCTCGATTACTCAAGGTATCTGAGGAAAGTATCATTACCATTAAAAAGAGGACAATTGATGAGTTAGAGGCATCAGGTCAGATTCCTAATTTAAATATTGATACAATTATCAGTCCTTCAGATGAGAAAAGATTCCATAAGAGGGATGATAAGGAAAAATTAGTAGAATTACCACGATTATCCAAGTCATTAAACAGACGATGGATTCGAAATGTCTATGATTTCTTAGTCCCTGAAAACGCCAAACTAACCAAAGTTCAAGGGCTTGCAGTAAAGTTAGTAGAAGCAGAAAGAGTTCAAGTAATAAACAGGATATTTTCAGATGAGGAAGATGATGATGATGATGATTTATCTTTATTTTTCGATGATACTATAGAGGTTAAAAAATCTGATTCACACAACTTAAATGAATTTTTTGCAGAAGAAGTTCTTGAAAAGCTAGATAATTTAACAGATAGTCCAAGTGAGATTTCAGAGGTTGAAGAGACACTAGAAACACCAGAAGAATTAAAGCAAGTTGGGACAAAGGATTTAACAATAGAATTTCTCACCTTATTACCTCCTTTAGAAGATCTCTATGATTTTGATCCAGTTAAAAAGAGAAAAATATCAACACTACTTGAATTTTTATTAGAAACTACCCATCCTTCTTCACCATTAGATTTTCGTGTTATGGCACCTATGCTTGTTAAGTCATTTCAAGATAATTTGAAAGCTCTGGTCCAAACATATCCAGAATATGGGAAAATAAAGGTCGATGTATCAAGCCAAAAGTGGATTGATGGATATCTTCGAAATGCATTTAAACGTAGAAAAATCTCCACTGTTCAAAATATCCTTGAAACTGAGTTAGATAAGCTACTAGAAATAAATGAACTTCAAAGGACTCTCTACAGTAATTTAATGGTTTCTTTGATTCCAAAAGAAGGGACATTTAATCCTGTAGATTACAAGGGAAAGGATGCTGAAGTTAAAGTAAAATTACTACAAGATGCAGGTATTTATTCATTAGAAAAATTTGCATCAACACCCTCCCAAGTTATTGTTGATGATATCAATTTAAAGGAATATATTCATCTTTTAGTTGAAGAAGCTAAAATGAAACTAATTAGTGAATTGACAATATCGAATAATCTTGGTTCTCTTAGCAATCTTAAGGAAATTCCAAGGGATTTAGAGGATGAGTTAGATCGATTAGCGATTTCAAATACAATGGATTTACTGATAACGCCAATTGAGAAATTTGATCCTGCATTACAGAGTCGAATTATTTTAGCGAAATCAAGAATTGGGAAATCACCTGAAGTTTTACTTAAAAAGCATCAAAAAGCTCTCAAAGATGTAAATGTTGCAGTTTTGGAGGAAATTATATTTAACGCTGATTATTATCTTCAGAAAGAAATTCCAGAAACGGTTAAATCAGATTTAAATGAGGTAATTGAGCTCTTAAATCTACCTGTATCTCTAATATCATCTAATTTAGTCGTGTCTTTTGATGTTTTACGAGATGCAGGTATAACTAATGCTGGTAAATTCCTAGTTTGGCCATCACGAGAGCTATCTCGCGTCTTGGATACGTCTGAAGAATGGATTAAATTATTAAATGATAGTTTCGATGTTAAAGAATTAAAGAATGGCATTAAAAATACATTAAAACCAATTTCGACTATATCTCAAATCATTGGTGAAGAATGTGTTAGAGTAATAAATGATATGGGTATCTCGTCTATCCAAGAAGCAGCTCAAGTCAGATGGGGTGATGTATTTCCAAAGAGTCATGAAAAATGGAAAATTATTGGAGAGATGGATCAGATATTAACAGGTGAGTTAGGTGACAACATTGATGATATTGAGGTGGGTAAATCAAAAGATAAATCCACTTTAATTGCTCTAATAAAAGAATTAGAGAAACAAGGGATTGATTCACTACTACAATTTATTAAATTACCTACCCAATCATTAACTACATTTGCAAATACTAAGAAAAAGAGGGATTTAATTGAACAGTTATCAAGTGATTTAAAGTCGTTTGAGCCTTCATTGGTTTCTACTACATCGAAAATTTATAAAGCATCTATTGCTCACTATGCATTGGAAAAACTACGTTCTCCAATCGTTTATCTATCAGGTTTTGAAACAAGGGAAATAGAAAAATTAAATCATGAGGATATTCAAACATTACATCAATTATTTACTACTGATGAGGACCAATTAGCCAAAATTCTCAATATTTCCAAAACTAAATTAAAGGAGAAAATAGATTCTTCCGTATTACAGACCGCTGGTACATTAATTTCAGTACCTGATGAAAAAGGAAACTTAAAATCAGTAATCACTTTTGAACGTGAAGGTATTTCATTTTTCCAGCCTGAAGAGATTGCATCATTAAATAAAAGTGGTTATAATTCTATTGAAGCTCTATATTACTTATCTGATCATCGCACATTTGAAGTATCTGGGATAAGTTGGGAGATTGTTAATCATTTTAAGAAATTATTACAATCACCACCTGTAATAATAACATGGAAGAAAATGGTAAGAGAATTAGTAGTAAAAACAAAACAAGATATTTCAGAGCATCTATTGTTTGATACTCAATTATCTAAAGAAAAGGATGTCCCAATTGTAGAAGATTCAAACAAAGAACCAGAGTATGTTGATGTTGCTTTTTATGAGACATTCAGTTCAAAGGAATTAGAATTTTTAACAAAGGCAAATATTACACGAGTAATTGATTTTCTAACAACCAACTCCCATGACATGTCTGAAATACTCGGTTGGGATCAGCAGATTACTTTTAAGAAACAAACATCAGTAATATTGCAAGAAGCAGGTATTTCTTTAGGTGATTTAGAAATTTTCAGACCGGATCATCTTACTGAACTTTCAGAAATGGGTCTGATTACAATAGAGGATCTCTACTTTACTGCTAAGAAAGAGACATGGGATTCAAGTTTGGTTGATTTTGATACGATTCAGACTGTAAAAAATGTTCTTCATTTACACTTGCAAAATGTTGTTGAGGAACTTAGTCCTGAAATGGTAGAAATTTTGGTTGCAAATGGTGTCGAAACTATATTGGAATTAATACTTACAGGTAATCCTATTTTAGAACAGAAAACAAAATTACCAGCAGAACGTTTTGAAAATCTTAAATATGCCATTGACTTTGGTGCTTTAATTGAGGCATTTGATAAAACTGTTCTCTTTACACCAGGAATTAATTATTTCCAAGCTAAAAAATTAATGAATGCTGGATATAACAAAATTCTTGACTTAGTTATTGGAGATGTCAATGAACTATCTAGCATACTTGATATGTCTGTTGATGATGTTCAGGGATTGCTCGATTTGATAAATCGAGAAAATATTTTTGCATCAGAAGAGGAAAGGGGTATTCTTTTAAGAGATTTACAAGCATTCTCAAGACAAGATGTCAGGTCAATTGCTAAATCTGGTGTTTTTGAGATGAACGATATGGATACGCTTCAAGAAGTATTATATCAAGTAACTGAATTTGGTTTCCAAGGTGAAGGTTATCTCAAGGAGTTAGTATTAGATCTACAAAAAGTATGTAAAATAGATATAAAGAAAATTGGTGATATCACAGAAAAAGATGTAAAGAAATTAAATCAACAAAATATATTTACTATTTCTGATGTTTTACTAATAAATTATGAAGATCTTGCATCTAACGTCGATATCGATAGTGTATTGACAAATGTAACACGGTTTTTTATGGATTTAAGACCCTTTTTAGCAATGGCAAGAATGCCTATGAAAGTTGCTATGGTTGAAGGAGACTCCGAAGATAATCTTTTAGATGGATTCCTTACAGAAAATAATCTTCTTCATAAAAGAACAATGCGAAATATTAGAACTCTACTTTCAATACCAATTCGATTAACAAGTTTTATCAAGTCATATCAAGGTAATGTTGAGGAATTCGCTGAAAAAACAGTATCTGACGCAATTTTAGAATATGTGCCAGATGACCTTCATCCAAATGCCCAATTAAAGAAAGAAATATTAAGTCAGGGCTCTATCATCAAATTACTTAAGGAAGGATCTACTCCAATTACTCTGTTAGATTTAGATGCTTCCGAGTTTATGTCATTAGTAAAAAATAGTTTTAACACAATTGAAAAATTAGTGATGTATGATCCAAAAATGCTGGCTGATCTAACTGGCTCTACACAAAAATATTGGAGAGATATAAAGGATATATTTGATCCTGAAATGTTCCAAGCTCGACTAGGTGATATTGGAATTCCAGTTTCAACCCTAGATTTAAGTGAAGAACAAAAAAGTTCACTGGTTAATTTTGAAATCGACTATTTGGATCAAATCATTGCATATGATCGTCCTAGTGGTTTTATCAAGGAATTAAGTGATTTTCTTTATAGTTCATCAATATTCCTTGTTGGTAGTCCTGGAGAAAGAGAGATTGCAATAAATCTCGGTGCCCAATCGATAATTGATTCAGTTATTGCATTAAGGAAATATGGTGCGAGGAGTGAATTAATTAACGATGCTATTAATTTAGCTTGGCAATCATATACATTGAATCGTTTCGATGTACCTACAAAAATACAAAAAGATGTTACAAAATTAGGTGTAAATTCACTTCAAGATTTAATTTCTCTTTATCAAAATAATCCAAAGAAGTTTTCTTCAAAATGGTTATCTGAGATTGAAATGTATATGAAATCACCCCTTCTTTTACCTTTACCTTCCTCCGAATTAAAAGAAATTGTCTTGGGATACCGCTGTACAACTGTTATTGAAGCGTTGAGTTCCCCAATGACTGTGGGTAAAATAAGTAAATTGAAAGAAGAAATTCGTGAGCAAGGTAGCTTACAGATACTAAATGAAATTTCTGTTGATTTAAATTTACTTAAATTAATTTCAAAGGCTACGTGGAATAAATTTGAAAATACTAAGTTTTCCTTGCAAGATCTAATTTCTTCACCACGTACTATAAATGAGTACAATGGAATTAAACAGAAATTCTTGTCTGATGCAAGAAGCTTTTTACATATACCTCTTACCCAGATTCATATCAATGGTAATCAAATATTGTTGAATAATGGGATACACAGCAATAATTTAAGGTTAGACGATCTAATCTTCGCACTTCCTGAATTATATGGATCGAATAAAACAGATTATGATAAAATTAATAATAATCTAAATTCACCCGACTTAGTTATATTATCTGAAGTTCCCATAGCCGAAGAACTCAAAAAATCAGCAGAAACTGCCTTAGGAGTAAGTATAAATGGATTTCATGATTTCTGGATTGCTACTTGGGAAGGACATAATTTACTATCAAAAATCAAAACTACACCATCAATGACCATCTTGAATTTTATCAATAAGGTAATGCTTGGTTTAGATTCTATTCAAGGTATTACTCCACTAGAAATTTGGTCACTATGGAAATCTGGCTTTACTGTTATTGCGGATATCTTATTATCTCCCGTGGAGGAAATTCCTTCTGATCCTCCATTTACCAAGAAAAGAGTTAGAGAAATTAGAAATTTGATTTCTACTCAATTGGAAAATGAATTAATAGGAGAATCAGTAAAATTATCTCAAATAATGAAAGTACTTGGTAAAGAACTGGTAACAGATACTTCATTAGCAACTATTTTACATAACTCTATTCATCCTTTGGTTAGACCAAAATGGGAAGAAATTGGTGAAATTATTAAGAATCGACTTGAAGTTCCATTGATTACATCTTCCCTAGGTATGTCAATGGATCAAAATAGTATGAAGAAAATTTTAAGTCTAGGTATTGTCTCAATTAGTGACCTAATCTATTATCCTCAATCATTAAAACGATTACCTGAGGATATAAATGATCAAGAATATAGATTTACTTTGATTAAAGATATAACAACAGGTAAAAGACAATCTATTAAGTTAACTGAGACAAAATTCCCAGCTAAATTTATTGAAATTCTAGGTAAAAATTCGACTGTAGAAGACGCGATTAGTAATGCACTTGCAGGTACCAATGCATATATTTCCACAATGATGAGATCTAATTTAAAATATTCATCATATACCAGTGATGAATTAAAGCTACTACAAAATAACAATATCACCACTGTAATGGAATTGTATTTACTACCACCGAGTGAATTGGCATCAATTTTGGAAATTGATTTAGATTCAGCGATGACATCCTTGAAAAACCTAGATATTGAGGGAATTCAAAACAAAATATTAACTGCCCCGTTACAAATTAAAGATACTACCGGAATTTCTGATAAAACGAAGGTTTCATTGAGTGATATAGATATTCACACGTACTTAGATTTAGTCCTTCCAATATCGAGTAAAATTAACAAACCAGATGCAAACTACATGACGAATATTATCAATATTCTAAATGCTCCAGCTTCAATTTTATTATATTTTGATGAATTTTCAAGAGAGGATTTAGTTGCAACACAGGAAACT
>JAOUKW010000333.1 GCA_029882335.1 Candidatus Heimdallarchaeota archaeon
TGGGAAATTGGAATGTTTCAAATGTTTCAAATATGGTTGATGTTTTAACTGGTGTAACCTTAAATTATACCAACTATGATCACTTATTGGAAGGTTGGTCTACCCTAAATCTTAAGAGTGGGATAGTTTTTAAAGGAGGCAATTCTAAGTATACAAACGCTACTGCAAGACAATATATTATTGACACATTTGGATGGACAATTTATGATGGTGGTTATCTACCACCTATCCTTCCAGTTGTGTCATCACCAGCAGATATCATATTTGAAGCCAATTCTGTTGGCAACGAGATTAGTTGGGATGTAAGCGACAATAATCCGGGAGTGTATCAAATTACACGAAATGATACATCCTTTGTTACTTCAACTCCATGGGTAAATGGTACTATTTCGGTAAATGTTGATGGATTGGAAGAAGGAATTCACAATTTTACCATCTTCGTTTATGATACGGAGGATAATATGAAATATGATACCGTTATTGTGCAGGTGTATAAAGAAATTGGTTTTCCATTTGTATCATCACCGAGTGACATTTCTTATACACATCAAGTTTCAGGTAATGAAATCCAATGGGTTGTTGGAGATTCGAATCCTGGTGTGTATAATGTAACCAAAGATGGAACATTATTTGTAACAACTACAAGCTGGACAAATGGAACAATAACTGTAAATGTAGATGGATTGGCAGTTGGAACACATATATTCATAATTCATGTTTACGATGCAAATGGAAATGAAATTACAGATACCGTCACTGTTACTGTAAATCCAGAGACTACTTTACCTATTGTTAGTAATCCTTCAGATATTTCATATCAGTATCAAACAACAGGTAATCAAATTTTATGGACTGTTGGAGATGCAAATCCTGGTGTATATAATGTAACCAAAGATGGAACATTATTTGTAACAACTACAAGCTGGACAAATGGAACAATAACTGTAAATATTGATGGATTAGCCGTTGGAAGCTATATTTTTGTAATTCATGTGCATGATTTATATGGAAATAGAATATCAGATACTGTTATTGTAACTGTATCTGCAATACCATCCTCTAGTTCATCTACTCCTCCAACTTCATCAGAAGAGGATGAACAAGAAGAAGGATTCTTATCGTTTCCTCTATTCCCAGTTGTTGGATTATTGTTTACTTCTATTATTTTAAATAGAAAAAATTATTTATTGAAATAGAATTTTAACTTCAATTCTATTGATCTTTATTTTTCCATATTTTGTAAATCTTTTAGATTAGAGAAAATAAAATAAAAAAAAAAAAAATTTTGAGCTAATTATTTTTGTAATCATAACATAATCAGATCTTTATGATTGAACCATTAAATGGGGTTGACAATACTTTTTTCATTAAATGATTCAAATAAAGGAATTTTAGAAAGATTTCGGACTCTGAATAAAGTTATGTAAATTTAATAATAAATATATAAAATAATAATAGACAAATACCATACTTAAACACGTTTAATTGAAATTACAATTATTTATAGGCATCAAAATCAGTTCTAAAATTCTTAATATTAATTGAAACACAATTACAAGATTTACTAAAACTCCCTAATTGAATTACTTTGGTTTTAGCCACTGTTTTTAATTTAAATATTGTATTTTTTGTAAATTTGTTAATTAATCGTCTCTGCTAAATATCTTTAATTGAATAACTCTTATTGAAATGTTGAAAAATCAAAGCGAATAAAGTTTTTATTTCCACAATTTATTTTCAATTAATATCCATCTTTTTCTCCAAATGCGATTGCCTTTTTCATATGTTTTCTCCCATTCATGATAAAGCAGTTGCATCAATTCATCTGTAGAAAATATGAATGCGGATCTGATTATTTGATGTCATTTGAAAAGTTCGTCAATACAGATAAATATACCTCCATCACCAATTACATGGGAAATTATTTTTTTTAATTAAACATTTAATTTAAACCAAATTATTTATGATTTAGAAAGCGATAGATAATTGATTATCCTCTGTAGTAATCATTAAATTGATTATGAGATCATATTTTATAGTATTAGATAATTAATCATCAATTCCATCAATGATTGTTTCAAGAGAGAATAACTTATCCAGGTTTTGAAAAACTAATCATTGATTCAAGATAATTTTTTAGTTCCATCTTTTCAATTCTTTCTCTCACAGATCCTGCTTTATCAAGCATTAATTTCCAATTCGATATATTTTCAGTCATTCGTTCTCTATCTTCTTCGATTTTATCAATCAATCGTAATATTCCATTATTCTCTGCGATTTCATATGCATTATCCAAAATACGAGAAGCATCATCAAAATTACCATAAATAATTTCTAATTTGGCTTTGAATATCTGAGTTTCAACCATTAAATATTTTGCACTGTGAGATTGTGTATTTGCAATAGATATCAGCATTTCATTAATAGACATTATTTCATCCAAAATATCCTGATGATGATAAATACTGAATTCCTCAATTAATAAATCACATAAATGCAGCATTGCGTCTCGAGTGATAAAAAAATCAAATATAGGTTCTTTTGCTATTTCTTTAAGTAATCTTTGTGCTTCAATTTTCCGGTACATTCGATTAATTGTTTTATAATAAATAGCCTGTGCAAGTCTTGTGATTTGATGAATTATTTTGTTGCCAGATGAATTATCAATTTCTTCTAACATTGCTAGATATTCAGGAATCTTAGAAATATCAGTTATACTTAATGTGTTAATAATATCAAAAAGCGAATATGCCTGTCTAGACCGATTACCTATTTTCCGAAATATTTCCATACTTTGTTTATAATACTCAAGACAGTTATCCAACTCCCCTTGTTTATAATAGATAATTCCTATTAAGTTCAATGATCGAGCAATATCCAATTCTTTCCCAATTTCCTCATTTAGTTTCAAAGCTTTCAGATGATAGTCTAATGCATTATTTAAGTCTCCATATCCAGAATATATACTACCAATATTACTATAATTCAGACTTAATAATTCCATATTATTGGGTAATTCGTTAATTTCAGATACGATACCCATAGATAATTTCAAAGCTTGATCTAATTTTCCTTGTTTTCTACATATGTTTGATTTTATCACTTCTGAATGACACTTAGTATAAGAATCAAACTCCTTAACATTATTAATAATTGTCAATGCTGAATCATATTCTCCTAAACTCACTAATGATTTACTTTTAATCAATTGTATATAGGGATTTGACGGTCTCTCAGTATCAATATACTGTATAACTTTCATATATTCTCCCCTATCAAACAGAAGATTGAGTTCTGTTATTTCCATAAAATTATTTACTATAAATAGTTAATAAGCATTTAGACTAATAATCGTGTAAATTCTAAAAATAAATAGAATTCTGCCGGGTTTATTGTGTAAATTAAACAAAAATTCAAAATGTTATTCACATAATTTGACAAAAACTTCCATCATGAGGATAAAATTTTTGGAAATTTACAAATATTAGGCTTCAATCCACTGAAGTACCAGCACCCATAATCCACCCTTACATTTTTCTTTGTAAAAACCATTGTGACCAACTCTGTTCAAACCAAATTCATTTGGTTGAATAAATCGTTGATCTACTACATTTCCATAATTATTGACTATCAAATTAAAAGCATTCTTATTGAAATATTCATCATCTGTAAAACATATCTCTAGAACCTTTCCCTGATATTTTCCATATTGATCGATATTATCAAGTGAATTATCATCTAGTAAGTAATTCTTACTTCTACACCATTTTATCCATTGTTTCATAGCATTTTTCGGTATATTTTCACCTAGCCGAAATTTATTAGATGGGAAATATCCCTTTCTAATAATTTGATATGGGAAAATCACATACCAGCCGATAAAATATTGCAGTTTCCGTTTTGAATCACGCCAATAACCATTTGGAGTAGATATAAAAACTGCTCTGGTGATATGAGCTTTATTTTTAAGCAAACCAAATACCTGACCTCCAAAACTATGAGCAATATAATAAAGAGGTAGAGTTGAGTAATTTGTGACTAAATGATCTATTACCAGGTCTATTTGGTTGATCCATCCCTGTAAATTGGTTTCCACCAGTTTGATATTGTTTTCTAAAGATTCACCAATTCCCAAATAATCAAAAGTAATGGAAAGATATCCTTGATGGGCAAAATATATAGCAATGTCCCTGTAATATGATTGCTTCATCCCAATTCCGTTGGTAAATAGCACAACCGCTTTAATTTTAATTAATGAATCAGTATATTTTGTTGTGATTATTGATTGCATATTAAAAATTTCAATGGGTATGGTTTCAGTCTGAATACTCATTATTTCCAATTTATAATATGCTAAGAACTATAAAAATATAAATAAGAAGTCTATCATATCTTTATAATCTCCTAAAATTTTTGTTATCGAAATCAAAATAGTAAAATATTGAAGGAGTTTATCAAAAAAAGGAAAATTTGACAAAATTCTTTTAAGGATATTGATTTTCTAGATTAAATAATTTGGATATCTATACAAAATTCGATTATGATTTATTATAACAAATATTTATAAAATATCTGAAAATAA
>JAOUKW010000334.1 GCA_029882335.1 Candidatus Heimdallarchaeota archaeon
TAATTTCAGCTTAAAAACTACTGAATTGAAAATTGAATCACAAATTGATGTATATACAAAAATTATCATGTGATGAAGAAAATAATGGGTTTCAAAAGAAATTCTGGAAGATTAGTAATTGATGGTGAAGTATTTGAAAAAGAATTCTGTATTATTGCAGTTGCTTTTGGAGATTCGATGGGTGGGTATAAAATATGGCCTGAAAATAATATCGACATTGGTGATTTTGGAGTTGTATTTGGCTATGATTATTCTCGTCTTGGTTTGCTTAAATTAATGTTAAAAGCAAAAGATGGCAAGCATATCAATGAAGAAGGAGTTACTTATACTCGCGGGAAAAAATTATCAATTGAACTTGAAACAGAGTGGCCATTTCAATTTGAAGGAGAAATACCCAAAGAAGGATTAGCAAAAGTAAATATTACATATGTGGATAATGGTATCAATATTTTAGTGTAGCAATTCATGATCTTTTTTTGATTACGCCACAATTTTTTCCAGTGCATCTTTGATTTTATCCAAGGTAATTGGTTTTAAGATGTATGAATCTACTTCTATTTTTTCTCTATTTTGTTGTGGAATTTCGTCTGATGATATGATAAAGACTCTAGTTTTTGTGTTATTCTCTTTATCAAGGCCATTTATTATCTCAACAAATTCAGTACCATTCATTCCTGGCATTACTTCGTCAACTGTAACTAAATCAGGTTTTAATTCTAAAAGTTTGTTCTTTGCTTCTTCTCCGTTTTTTGATAGACCAACAACTTCATGTCCAAGTTTCTCAAAATACGATTTAATTGCATGTTCTGCAAGTAATGAATCATCGACAATTAAAACTTTCATAATCTCTTATCTTGGTCAAGAATGATAGTTTAAATTATTTACTGTAAAGTTTATACTTATTGTTTTAATTCTATCATATTATAAATTTAGATTTATGAATTTTGATATTATGGTTATAAAATTTATGTTGATAATGTAATTTCTTTCATCAGGATATGCTATCAAGTGGTGGTCATTTTAGAATAGGAATTAATAATTAGAGATTAAATTTCCCAAAAGTATCTTTTTGTTTACCTGATTTTTCATCTGAGGAAAGCTTTTTAACATAATCTGCATGAATTCTTACAGGTAGTGACATTGTTGCCTCTACTAATTCTGCTGTAACTTCTTGGCTAGTATCCTCGATTCTGGTGATTTTTGCTTTGAATCCTTTGAAGGGGCCGTCAATAATTTCCACAAAATCTCCCTCACCTAGACCTTCAATAGATGGTCTTGGATTTAACAAAACCGAAATTTCAGATAATGGTACTTCTCTATTTCCAACAGCACGTCCAGATATTACTTTAATGCCACTTAAAGAATTTTCAATTGATAATTGATCCTCACCTTCAACGAAGCAATAACCTTTCATGAGGTCTGATATGAGGATAGCATATATTCCTGATCCTTCTTTACTTGCTTTCAATTTGGTCATTCTAGCCAAGCTTCTTTCCTGACCCATTTTTGATCTAAAGCTAAATATCGCCATATGCTTCACATTATACAAATTCAACCAAGAATATAATTACTTGGGATAATATGAATCCTACGAATCCGATAAATAAAATACCAATAGAAACAATTCTTGAAGTAATCATTAGCTCTTTTCGATTAGGTCTTCTAGTGCTTTTTAACAGGAGCCGTTTTGACTTAATATAATATCTTGATGCTGTTTGTAGAAATCCCATGATTTACAATTTATTTTGTGACTTATTGTCTTTAAATTAATCGATTCAGTGTCTTGAATACTATTATTTTTTATTAATTATTTTATGAAAAATATTTATCTAAACTACTTTTCTTCCCATTATTAACTTGATTCGATTTAATTAATAGTGAAGATTCAAGGTTATTTGCACTATATATGGGTTGAGATGGTATGTTTAATTGATGTGATAGATATGATGCAAATTCTTCAGAGTATCCAAATTGAGTAAATACATGGTTTGGTCGTATCTTCAGAATAAAATCGGATAATTCACCAAATGATGCATGTGTGGATAAAGGTGCAGCCATCGCAAAACTGTTGAAACCAAATCTTGCGGTTTGTCCAGTTACAATTCCTCTCGAAATTTTATTTTGTAACTGTGGAAATTTTTTATTAATATATTCAATAGTTTTTCCAGATCTGGGTAATAAAATTACCGCGTTTGCACTGGAAAAATAATTTTGTTGTATTTCTGAAATGTCCTGATAATTCAATGATACCCCATAATTTTGGTATACTTCATTTACTTTTGAAATTTTTGAATGACAAAAAACTGGTAGATTTGAAGTAAGTGAATTTAATAATTTAATTAATTCTTGTGCTCCTCCAAGATGTGCAACATGAATTACAGGAATATTACCTTTTGCAATTTCACTTACAATCCAAATAAAAATTCGATTTCTTGTTTCATCTCTATGATCGAATTGAATCGTTTGACTTCCATACGTTGTATCTAGGCTTATTATATCTGCCTTTTTGCATAAATCTGCTTGTTCTACCGTCAATAACGGTTCTGGACAAAAATCTCCTGTGTACAAAAATACAGTATCTCTGTGATAGACCACAACCTGTATTGCTCCTAATAAATGACCTGCTTTTATAAATTCAATTTCAAAGTCTCCTATTTCAAAACATTCGTAATAATTATGTGTCTCAATTTGGTTTGGAATTGTTTTTTGAGTTACTTTGTATAAATCTAATGTAATATCTGTTAAATGCGATTTTGAATAGTTTCCCATAGCAGATGTATGATCTGAATGTGCATGAGTTATAATATTTTGATACTTCATAGGAATTTTTGATCTTTCCGAATCTAGGAAAATTTTATTTTGTGAATCAGATATTATTATTCCATTATCATACGATATTTGCACAATTTTGATTTTAGAGAGGATAGTTATAATGTAGTTGTTGGATCAAAGAGTAAATTCAAAGTTTTCCAAAAAAAATTCATAGAAACTCTGAATTTAAATATATTCTTTTCAATAAGCTGGTAATGGATCCAATATTTTTGACATCTAGAATAATTACAAATGGTGATAAAATACCAACCTATAATGTGCAAGTTGAACTACCAAAGGACTGGCTATTGACAGTATTGCGACTTCAAAAACTTTATTTAGACAATAATGTGGGGGGATCTCTTCGAGATTTTGTTACAACATTGCAAATGTTGGAATCTATTGCGATTAGTAATAATTTAATTGATTCTAATTTCCTTGATTTACTCTGTTGGAGTGCAACATCTTTTACAAATCTATATATCTTATTAATCAATTCTCAAATTACTGAAATTTATGGTTTACAACCTGATATGAATATACTTATTCATCATAGAGAACATGGTCGTTGTCAGACAAATATAATATATACTGATGAAATATTTGAAACAATTAAAAATAGAGTCGAGCTTGAATCAAATAAGGTTTTAACACCTCTTACACCATCAATCAAAATAGGTTTGAATACGAATCTTGGTAATTTACGAATTGAAATTCAAATACCTCCCTTAACCACTCAACCTTCCTTCATAATTCGTAGGTTACCCATCAAATCGATAACAATTGAGCAATTAATTGAAGAAGGTCAAATTAGTATTGATAAGGCTAATTTCTTGCGTGATGTAGTAAATAAAAGGAAGAATATTGTGATTGCAGGAATTCCAGGTTCTGGTAAAACTACTCTTGCTAATTCATTATTGATTACTCTCCCAAGTGATAGTCGATTACTGCTATTCGAAGATGCAAAAGAGATCAGTATTTCTAAAGAAGAATTTCCATTTTCTCAATCATTTCATTTACCATCAACTGGTGATAAATCACTAAGATTGTTAGAAATTTCAAAAATACTTCATCGAAGTCCTGATTATGTATTCCTAGGCGAATTACAAACGAAAGAAGATACAGTTTCTTGTTTTGAAGCATTTTCTGCTGGAATTAATGGAATGGTTACAACTCATTGTCGCACTCTAGATGAGTTGTTAATTCGTTGGAAATCAAGTCATAATCTTCATGAAAATCTAATCCAAGTTATTGATATAATCGTGATTACAAAGAAAATTTATGTAGATCAACTAGCTTTACTGCGTATTGATAGTATTTGGATTAATCAAGGGCAAAAATTTGAATTACTCAACTAATTTTTTTAGTTCTTCAATATATAATAGTATTAATCGTGAAAATATAATAATAATTACTGAACTAAATAAAAGTAAGAGTGAAGTTTCAATTGTAACTGAACCTTTGTTATTCATAATAATTATGTACAAATTAATTGAAAAAGTACGTAAATACAGATTCGACTAGATTGATATTCATTAAGAGATATTAAAGAATATGAAATATCTTAAATTAAATTGTTTAATTCGAATCTATTGATTAAAATATAGTATTTGATTAATATTATTGATATGTTGTTTTTATTTAATAGTTATAAATGTTCATAATGAAATTTTCTAATGAATTAAATAGTCAAATTAATGGATCTAAATTCAATTTACTAATTTTTATTCATATCATTTTATTATTTCTAAGCTTTATTGAAGAT
>JAOUKW010000032.1 GCA_029882335.1 Candidatus Heimdallarchaeota archaeon
AGATGTAATCATCTCTCTATAATTTGTATTCCCAACAGTATTATTGAAGCTTCAATGAAATTTATATTTGCCAGTTTGAGAAATCTAAGTTATAGTATCACTGATTCATATGATCTGGCATTGAATAGTATTCTTAACATAAAAAATCAACAGAAATAATATACATCTTTAGAATATAACAAAAGAATAATTATATTTTCCTAATATAACGTTCTACTATATAATCAACATCATTAAATGAATAATTAAATTTAGTCACTGGTTCTGAATTACAATAATCTACCAATCTTGGACAGATAGAAACATCAAATAACAGGTCAGAATCGTTTGGTATGTATTCGAGAAAATTCCGTGAGGTAAGCAGAATTAATTTATATTTTGCACGAGTAATTAATACATTTAAACGGTTTCTATTATAAATAAATGATTCTTCTGCCAGTAGCTGATCCTTATCTGAAATACCTAAAGAGGCAATAATTACTTCTCTCTCAGAACCCTGAAATTTATCCACTGAATATATGGTATTACTTAGAAGCAAGTTTAATTCATCTGCCTGTAATTGATTGGATTGGTGAGTAATCATTCTTTGAAATACTCTGTTTACAATAGTTTTACCATGGGCATTATGAGGTGCTACTATCCCCAATCCTCTGCTCCAGAATTCTCTTTGATCCTCTGCTGAATTCGGATCCATCATATTAAATAAATCCATAATAATATCTACAGTCATACTAATTTCAAGAAGGCTAAGATTTGTATCATATTGATTATTGTGAATTAAGGACACTATTACATTTTCAGGTTCTAGAATTGGCTTAATCCAATTATTTCGAATTCTACTCATATCTCCTTGAATTAATTCATTTGAATTTGGTGAATAAGGGCTGGGTTGAAATTGACCATAGAGATTGAGTTTATCAATGAATTCAACTATTAATCGATGTGATCGATAATTAAATCTCAATTGTTCATTAGGAATCTTAAATCCATCAACCAAATATGAAAATACACTACCTAATAAATTTTCTAAATTTTCAGATGGTTTAATCGGTTGAACTGGAGGTAGTTGCATATTATCCCCAACTATCACAACATTTGATTGAAATACTTGTTCTTCATTTATTTTTATGTTATGTAAATCATGTAAGTTTAACTCATCATCTGCTGGAAAAATTATTTTTGTTTTACCTGATTTTACTAATTGTAAAGGTGCAAGAAGGTAATCAACAGGATACTGAGATGCTTCATCAATAATAATCAGGTCAAATTCTATATTTTCATGACTTAAGATATGGGTACTTTGTTTTTTACATGATTTCTTCCTATGAAAATGAGCTAATGAATATGCATTAGCAAAAAAGATTACATTATCCTCTATATAATCTTCTAATTTCAAATCTCCACATGGGGTAATTCTATTTATATTAAAATCATAATTACCATTACCTCTTCGTAGATAATCTACTTGGTATGTGGGTCCAGCTCCTTCTGGGATAAAAGCCTCGGACGAAGATCCTAAAACATAGACTTTTTGACATGTTGCCGCAAATGATGGTGTTGAATCGTGATTTTTTGAATCGCAAACACCCTGAAGAATAACATTCATTGCACTGTACGAAAACGTAGATATGAGTATTTTATTCGATGTAATTCCTGCTTCTCTTCTCTTTGATAGATATTCATCAATCAAAGCAACAATAGTTTGTGATTTGCCAGTTCCAGGTGGCCCTTGTAATACAGCTAGTGGGCGATTAAGTGCAAACAAAATTGCTTCTCTTTGTGAATCATCTGGTGTTGGTTGGATTTGGGTGGATAATGAATCAAAATTTTTATTTATTGACTGAAGTAAGTCTGGAGCTAGCATATATATTTCTTGAGTGTTAAATTCAATTGATCTTTCCTGAATCTGATAAAATCTAGGGCGAACTGGCATGATTTGAAGTATTGCAATCATTCTCGAACCAAGCCATGAATTTCCCATATTATTCAGGGATAGTAAAGTATATGGTCTATTTTTACCTGTATTAAATAAATGATTTGCCCAAGCAGATATTGTTATGGGATATATACACCATTGTGGATTTATCAAAGCATATCTATCTCTCATTTCAATTATAATATTATTTCTGATTGCATTGGTGGTGACAATATAGCAATTGGAGGTGTTATTCCATTCCTTTTCAATCAAAGTCACTCCACAATTCTTCAATGTCCATCCAGTCAGTCGATCCCTCATTTCAATAGGAATAAGATATACTGAACTTCCTTTTTCAAATTTTGAATAAGAAGACAAGCCCTGTAGCTCAAAACGAAATTGATACTTTATAGTAGCAGTATCTGGAACTGGAATGATGGAAATATTACTTATATATGCTGCCTCGAGTTTACCAACTCCATATTCTGGATAATTCCCCCTCAATTCATTATTTGATATTTCTGCAGCTCTTTCACTAAATGTACGGAAACCATACCAAATTCGACCAGCCATATGATAGTTATTTGGATAAGATGCATAATTTGAAATGGTTCTATTTGGTGTATTATCAAAATTTCCTGAAATTAATAATTTTATATTACTATCCGTCTGTATTCTTCTTACCATTTGTCGAATGGTAGTAACTTTAGATATTGCCTGTGCCTGTATTCTCTGCATGATCATATTCGATTCAGATCTGTTTGTTCTATCTTTATAGAGAAAATCATACCATCTAGCCCAAACCATTGAGTCAAAATATTCAGACCAATATGCTCGATTAAATGATCGTAATATATTTCGATTTGGAAGAATATATGCAGCTACCCTGTGCCAAGTATATTGGACTGGTAATGGTAATCCAACTGTTTGCTCAACAAATTTAGTTAAGTTATATATTTTATTCAGATTTGCAGCATCATCACTACCACCAGTTGAATTTATCCAATTATTTAGGATTTGTGCTTTTCTAAATAACTGATCATCAGAGAAAATAATATCTGCATATTTCTCAAATAATTCCACCAGTTTACCAGGGATATCATTGCCCCAGTAATAAACTGCTGTTTTAGGATACGAAAATCGTTCCAATCCCTTTTGATCGGTATACAATGTTTCTGTTAATGTTTCAACTAAATTTACATATTCTATCATTCGTACAAATGCATCTATTACATTTCGCGTAAAGGTTCTCTCTCCACTATCACTAAACTCTAAATTCATTACAAATTCTGAAAGTTGAAATCTAACCAAATAATTATCCATAAGAACCGGATTTCCATCAGCATCAGTGGTTATGACATCATTATGAAATTTGAAATCGATTTCTCTATCCATTCTACCTACATATGAACTTAATATTCTAAATATTGTCTTAACTTGCTGTTGTGGTATATTTAATTCTTGAGTACCTTCTTCCATATAATACTTAATAGTCTCCAAATCTTCCAGTTCTAGGTCTGTTTTATCGGAGAATTCTTCCAATACTCGATGCCAAAGTCTATACCATGCTTCAAATTTTATTTGAAAAGACGCATTAGAATTGGTCGAAAGCAAGGAGTGTAGGTGAATGGCAAAAACATAGCAATAATTCGAGGTAGGGTCTTTTTCTAATGTAAAGGTAATTACTGTATGGGTGTATTGAGGTATCGCGTAATTGTGTATACTCCCTGCTGGTGGGGAATACGTCGAATTCGTTAGTGCAGATTTACTTTTTATATCTAATAATGGTATAATCGGATTAATTGATTGAGGTATTTGATTATTCACCAGATTTGAAGCATTGGCAAGTTGATTAATATCTCTTACCTGTAGGTCATTCAACTGAGATACAACTGAATTAGATATCATTGGTAATACATCAATGAGTGTGTTAGGATTAAATTTCACCTGAGCTAAATTGAAATTGCATGTTGTCAAACAATCATCCAAGTAATTACATTTATCACAATTTGCACTCATTTTCATCGCAACACTACTTCTTGCCAAGGGAATCTTATCCCTAAATTCTTGTATTTTTTGTAAAGGACTTGAATATAATGTAAGTGTCTCAGTAAAGTATAATAACTTCAAATTTTCATAAAAATTCCCCATTGACTGGATATTTGGTGATATAGATAATGGAAATAATCCGTTATTATCAGTTAATGTCACATACCGATCTTGCAAATTATGTTTATAAATATAGGAATTTATTATTTGCAGATAGTAATGTAAATCATTTACATATTTCATGGATAAGTTGTTTTCAGATACTGCCTTAATGTCAATTATCTGAATAGCTAATTTTCTATTCAAAGATTCCTTTAATACCTCTATCTTTTTACCATCTTTATCCAAAATTCCCACTAATTCTTCTTCAATGGAAGTCATAGGTTTAATCAACATGATATCTGGTCTGCAATCACTGGCCCATAAACCTAGATTTTCATCAATATATGTTTGAGGTACAGGGAATTGATGCTCTACTAATATGACTTCAACTTGAGGTTGGTTTATAAAAAGGTCTTCCAAGAATTGCACACTCAATCGTATAGTACCATATTTATCCACTGCTTTTGACCCATAAAATGATTTAATAGGAATATTCACATGTCTACGCCTATTTGCATCAAAATTCGCTAATGCATCGTATATACGCGATTCATTTTGACTGGTAAATTCATCTATAAAAGGACCACTTGCCATGTACACTGATCGCGGAATAATATTTTCTTCATTCCTCCAATCTTTCCATGTAGTTCCTGGATTATCTTCTGCAATTTGAGATAACTTTAGAAATAATTGCCTATCACATTGTAAATCTGCATAGTCGGTAAAAATTTTTTTATCTACCCTTTTCTTTGTTCTCCTTTTACTAGTTGATGGTACAGAATTACTCATCCCACTCTTCCTATTTGAATTTCATCACTTTGATATAAAAATTATTTCACTTCATCAACATTCAGAATTAAATTACATCATTTATAATTAATAAAACTTGATGATTAAGAGATTGTTATACTAAAATCAGTAGTTATTTATATTTGATTGTATAATAAAGAAATATGGATTTTACAATACTAGATTTATTATCATCTGGTATGAGCTTATTTATTGTAATTACAGGTATCTCTCTAGGGATATACACATATAAAGTATATCGCAAAAATCAGCAATCTTCTTATTTATTATCATCAATTCTATTTATTACACTACCATTACCTTATTCAGTTGATATATTCTATATACTAGATGACCTATTTTCATTGGATTTATCTCATACAACTCTTGGTATGATCAGTGGTTGGAGTGTACCAATTCTTGCAACAACTTGGATATTTATCACCGCGATTCTATACAAGGAAAAATATCCTACTCAAATAAAAATTTTAACCGGTGTAAATGTAGTTTTAGGATTGTTATTTTGGTATCAATTATTTGTAGTAACTGATTTTCAATTAGAACCCATACCAAATTCGGTATTATTTAGTCTTATTTATGGTTTGATTCCAACACTTATTATAGCAATTTATGCAATAATTGCATTGAGTTTTATTTTTCCCTCCTATATGTATTTCTCAATAAAATCAACTGATCCTTTATTTAAAATTAGAAGTAAGTTGATTGCGTTTGGGGCTTTATTGTTTCCTATAGGAGGATTATTCGACGCAATTGTCGTTGATGTGAGTTTGTTTACAAATATCCTTATTCGCATTATAATATTAAGTTCACTCCTTTGTTTATATCTAGGGTATAATACTCCTGATCGTATAAGAAATAAATATTCAACTTGATATAAAAAAATTCAATTCCAATTCTTTAGTACAAAAATCTGAAAATTCTTATTTTTTTCTAGTTCATGATCATATTAAGTTTGATTCTTTTCTGCTTTAAATATTATTTTCATCATTGATATTACAATATGGCTTGGAATTCCTTTTCTTTGTCCAAGAATTGTATGATGACCACCTGCCAAGTAGATCGTTAATGATCTTTTTCCTAATCTAAGAGCATATTTCAAAATATATAATGAAGTAAAGAATATAACAAGATCTCCAATTATGTGTAAATTTGTAGAATACAAGGTAATAATTCCCAGCAATCCAAAAAACAACAAGATTATGTTAAAAGGAGCTCTTCCAATTGTATATGAAACTATGTGTTCGGTGCTATGTTCCTCATCAGATGGAATTCGTAAAATTCTCTCCAGTAAACCAATTCTTCTTATTATTACTCTTCTTGTTGTAATATAGATTTCCTCTATTTCAAAACCAGTAAATACAAGAATAAAACCTAGTAATCCAACTAAGTAGATAGATGCAAATCCAAAGAAACTGACTAGAGGAAAACTAAGTATCATCAGAACCAAGCCTATAAGAATCTGTATTTCTTCAAAATGCCTGATTACGGTATGATCTACTTCTAATTCATTTTCTATTAATTTCTCCTCTAATTCTAGTAATGGCTCAAAAGATGGGAGAATTTTGTCAATAAAATTAATCATACTTCTAGATTTCTTCAGATTTTGATTTGAATTCGTATTTGTTGAATTCTTTTCAGAATTGCTTTCCTTCACCAGGATAGCATCATTTTCAATGCTATCCATCGCTTTACTACTTTTCATTTCTTCTTTATTTTCTTCATTATTATTCATATTCTCACCTGTTTTTTCCACTTTGAATCACATAATTTAGCTCACTAGCCTCTTGTTTTGATAAATACGGTATCATATAATGTACCCCAACACCCTTGGCATTGAACATTCTTCGAGGTAATAATCTCATGAATTCAACCATCGCATTTGCTAAACACCAAGCTGATTTCATAGAAGCAAATAAAAATAATATGTACAATATAACAAGTATAATTTGCAATGTGAAGGAGTTCATCAACGAGGGAAATTCAGCATCGATATCAATCAAAGCAAGGGAAAATCCTATTGAAATACCTATGATTACATACGAAATGATGAAATTCGTAATATTTTTAATCATTGAACGGGAGTATTTGCGATTAAAATACTGTCTCGACGTGAATGTTGAATGGATTTGATTTCTTAAGGTTTCATGGATAATATTTTCTTTGTGATTCCCTGTGATATAAAGAAAATATGGAGGTTCTTTGGTATCTTGATGGAATACACGCTGATTTGTAACTGAAAACTTTGTCTTGAAAATGCTGTAATACACTATCCAAAGAGCAATTATCATAAATATATGTGTAATTATGTTAATAAATAAGATGACCTCAAAATATTCTTTGAAAAAACCTATGTCTTGTAATATTGGATAAAACACTTCTAAATTTAGTGCTAAAAATGAGATTAAAAGTATTAAAATCATAGAACTCGCAATAAATAAAGTTAGTTTTCTTTTGGGTAAAGTTTTAGAAACACTATTTTGATAGATTATCTTTTCATTATGCAATAGAATGTCATCTAATTGTATCTCTCTATTCCTTTTTAGTTCTTTTGAAATATTATTTGTTACTTTACTATCAGCAAATAATTTTGGTTTAAGATCTAAATCTGTTGCACGAATTATTTGAGCAATATCTATTACTTCCTTCTCTTCTAATCTATTGGCGAATATTGAGTTTATCAATCTATTTTCCTCTCCCACAATTCTTCTGATAATTGTCATGGGATTTGCCAATTGGTGTCTCATATGCCATAATTCGCCGCCTTTCGTAGTTAAATTGAATTCAACATAGGTTTGGGTTATAAATGAGGCAATTGAAATAATCAAAAAAAATGATATAATTAAAACTATAAACGACATTTGTGTATATAATCCCAGAATAAACCCAAAGCTAATGAGAGTAATTACTACGTAAATTGGTGAAAATACTTTGATCTTTCTAAATGTAAAACCAGCAATATCATCTCGTTTAATATCTGATATTTGATACAATCTCTTACCAAAAGCACCCGATATATCTATCATCTCTCTAGCAAAAATAATTCGTTTATTAGTAACTAGCATTTCATTTTTTTTCTTAGAAAATATTATTGCTAGAAATGCAATGATAACATCTGTTACAGCAATAATTACCCAAAAAATAAAATCATTTTCAAAAAAGGACGTACCACGATCATTTATTCTAGCCCAAACTCGATAAGTTCCTGCTGCAACCGCAAAAATACTTAGAATACGATTGATATAAATGGTTTGTTCTAGATCTGCAGTTCCCTCTACTTTCTCTCCCTGTAACCACGGGAAATTCCATCTTGCATATTCCTTAGGTGCATCTTTCATCACTTCTGAATATAATGATGAATAGCAATTTCTCCAGAAAGAAGGCGGAATTCCTGCATTGATAAGAAAATCATTACCGTGTCTGACACGTATTTGTAAACGATGCCTACGAGGTATGGTAATTAAAATCATGATAATACCGAGAAAAATAAAACTTATTCCCAATGATATTTGCACAACAGAACTGATTCTCACGATAATTCGTCCCAATTCCCTTTCCATCCATGTTCCAAGAGATTGTAACCAAGGAATAAAAGTCAATTCTTTTAGAAGGTAAATAATTGCATCCATTGTATCTGGTAAATCATAATGATCTTCTGATAATCCTGATTTTAACAGAGTTACACCGATATTTGTGGTAAAAAATAATCCAACTAGCAATATTGAATTGAAAGTCTTTGGACCCACGCTAAACCCTTCAATACTACGTAAAGGGAAATGTTGATTCTTAGAAAAAAAGGTAAATGGTCTAGGAAATAATTGTCTAGCAACTATTTGATGATTTGTTAATGTCAATCTCCATCTTTCTCTAATGGAGTATGTCATCATCCATAATATGGAAATATTTAGAACTATTCGTAATAAGACAAAATTATTCAAGAAGGGTAATGCATTAATCATCGCTAGTAAGAATAAAAAAATCCAGAATTTATTAAATTTCCAAACTCTAACAACAACTTGTTGTACAATGATTTCATCCTTAATTGTATCAAAATTTTTTGATATCAATAGATCTTGAATGTTTTTCATGTAATTAATAAGTACAACCTGCTATTTAAAATTATCAAATCTATACGTATTAGTTCCATAGTTTTTAGATATTGGTCGTTAGCCAACTTCAAGGTTAAAATTTTTTTGTCTCTAAATTAAAAATTTATAAATACTTTTTGGTCTAAAAATACCGATATATCCACAAAAAGATGAAATCAAGCCTAAGGTCCATCCCAAGATATAGGTTATACCATAGTGGTCTCCCGATATTACTGTTATTACAAAAAGAGCAAAAATAATCAGGGTAAAAAAGGAGTATAATGATAAAAATAAATATCCCAGGATTATTTCTTTCTCTTTGGTACGATAAATCTCCTTCAAACTTAAAATAGTAAAATACAGATTAATTATTGTACAGAATAAATACGTTATCGCTGATAATCTTGTTCTTACAACTGTTTCAATAAAACTTATATTTCCTAGGAATAAGCCACTCATCAAACCAACAAAAAACCTTGATATAAATAATAACCGTGATTGATCCTCTAGAAATATATCTTGAATGAATGCAAAAAGGAAAAAGGAAGATAATAATAGGGCAACCCCTCCTAATGACACAAGAAATTCTTTGTAATGTCCAATTTCAGGTTGAATTTTCAAATAATCTAATAGTACACCCACGAACGAGAGAATAGTTGCTATTAAATAGAAATTAAAATTCAAGGTAAGATAAAGCACCTCAACTTTTTTCTTTGTTCTGTATTTATTCCACATTTGAAGGTTGATATAAAAAAGTATTACACAAACACTTACCTCAACAATAACAATGTAAAGAGGTGGTGTGAGATTAGACAATGAATATCTGTTACTATTTTAGACAATAAAAACATTTTGAAATTCTGTCATTATTTAACCTGTATTAATCAAAATTTCTTAAAGTAATTTAGTTAACACATCTGTTGTCATATAATTTGACCATAGTTTAAATTCTCTGGATTGTGTATCCATTATTTCAATATTGATATTTTCATTTTCATTAAAATAAGTTGGAATTATATTTATTATTTCATTTAAATTCCCGTTTGAGGAGGGGTCAACTCTATGTACTGCTAAATATAGGTCATTTGGTCGGTTAAAGGATCTTCGATATTGAAAAATATACTCAATCCCATTAAAGTCAATTGTTGAAAATTGAAAATAATTTTTCAAGTTAAATAATTTTGCCATTTCAAATTGATATTTATAAATATGAAGATAATACTGATATGTGGGTAAACCTCCAATTATTATATTCTTGCTCGATTGTTTTGTTAATTCAGGGTGAATTCCTTCAACCCACTCTATCGATTTACTATTATACACTCCTTTGGTTGTATAACTATATGATTTATTTGAGCAAGGTGTAAATCCGATCTTCCGGTAAAATTCATCAACATCATCCTCAGGTTCAGTTATTATTTTTGATATTGCATTTTCATTTTCAATAATATAATTAATTAATTTTCGACCAATTCCTTTTTGTCTATGGTTAGGTGAGCTCATCATCCAATCTATATGTATATTTTCCCCATTAACTCTGTGATATTCAATCTCTCCAACTAATTCATTGGTTTTATTTTCACGAATAATACTAACATTTCCAAATTGTTCAAAGCTATTTAGATGAAGATCTAAAAATATAGGATCATTCCAAGGACCACCATGATTATACCGCTCCATCGAGGTTAATTCCTCCCAGTCACTAGGTACATACTCATCATCAATTGGTCGATACCAATTGGTTACTAATAATTTATTTAATTCAACTAGTTCATTTCGTCTTGTTTTCATTAAAACTTCTATTGTATATTGTTCCATATTCATAGAGATTGTATTATTTATTTAATTGTTTTGCATAATTTGTTGAATATTGTTAGAAATTAAATCCAAGTACAATTTTCCACATTTTCATATATTATAATATACATTGATTCGAAAGTAGGTTATAATTGTCATGACATAATTGATCCATATAATTTGTTTTTCCAAGATTATATATAATACAAATAAAAAAGTTATAAAATGGATTTTATATTTTTGTACTCATTATTTTTATCTTGTAAATTCCCTAAACTATGCAAATTTTTTCAACACCATTATTTATTATATTTTACAATTATTAAACATACTTCATCAGTTATCGTGATATTTTATTCCGAAAATTATTTTGAATAATTCGAATATTGTTTACAATGCCCCTTTATTATGCAATTATCAAATACATATAACTCAATCGATTTCTTCTATAAATTCATTTAGAAAACCTATTTTTAATTACTGAAGAATTCCCTCTTAAATTTCAAAAATTTGAATTAATTTGTAGAATACTTGTTTTTTTGTAAAATCAATTTAAAATAGATTCTGATTATTCGTTTAAATTTATAATCACTACAATTTACTAATTCTGTAATTATATCAATTTCATTAGGACAGTTAATTCCCGACATATTTTTAAAAACAAATCCAATTATGGTTCTATGAATATCAAAAAAGTTATCATGATTTTTTTATTCTATCTCCTGATATGGGATTTAATTTTTATTAGTTTTGCAGGAGATGAATACTCTACAGATTTCTTGGAGAAGGAGTTTGAACATGATATAGCAAAACTCCATTTTACTACAAATTTTACTGATCCTGAATTATCAACAGAATCATTTTTGTTAGAATTCACAGTCTTTCCTGAATTCAAACACAATAGAGAATCAGGTATTTCGACGTTTAAAATCCGTTATAACTTAACTACAGTCGATGAAAAATTATACAATCATAGTGAATCTACACCATATATCGCCTTGAAAAATACTCAATTACCTGTAGTAACAATAAATGGAGATCAATTTGATGTTGAAATTACTAAAAATGAGACGACACCTACTTTCAGTGAAGGTAGTAGAAAACTCATTCAATTTGTTGATTATATTTACACCTATAAATCTGATTTTAAATGGTTATATGAAGTTGAATTTCAATCAAATTTTACCGTTCAATCTTTTACACGTAATGTAAATGTAACACAGAGTTTAAGTGATGAAGTTGTATTTGATACATATGATTTTGGTTTTTCAGATATTTCACGTCATTTAAAAGGACTTGATTTCAATCCCATTTTCATTATATTAGCTATGATTTATCTAGCATTTTTTGTACCAACAATCGAGAAATTTGCTAGTGGTAGAAATCCATTATTTGGAGGTAAATAATATGAGTGTCTCTTTCTTTGAAATAATTAGAATGTTTTTTATCTTTGCATCTACTTCATTTATTTCTGTATATTTTTATGTAAGTCTAAAGAAGACTTATCCCGTGAAATCTGATATTAAGAAATTGTCTTTCGTTGCAGGTAGTCTTGCTGGATTAGTTTATGGTATTATTTATGCATTTATTTCATCAAGTAAAGGTGATGAACTTACTTTTAATAATATTAAATTTTTTGTGAACCCAGTTATAATTGAAATAATGAAATTTATTGTGCTATTTGTAATAATCAAAAAAGTAAAAAGAATAAATCCATTTGATGGTTTTGTTATTGGTGGTATTTTTGGTGCTGGTTATGGTTTAGTTGAAAACATGTTTTTTGGATATGATTATATCTCTAATATTGGATCTGAAGAATCAAATGTGGTATTTATCCTAAGAGGATTTGCGGTTTTATTTACTCACTCTTTTTATTCAGCTTTGGTTGGATCTGGTATTGGAACAAATCATATTCTACGGAAATATCCTGTTTTTATTAATGTCTTCCCTGCAATAATATTTAATAGTACCTTCACAATAACAACAACTTACATCAACTATTGGGGTGTATCTGTATTTTTCTTGTGTATTGTATTATACTATCTTTTTGATGAAATCTCTCAACTGAAAGCACAGGATCGATTGGCAACATCGATTGGATATTATGATGATGATGGAAACTACTTTATAACTTTGGATGATATGAGAATCAGATCTCCACTCTCCGTTAGAACCGATTAATAATCACTTGAAATATATTACCAATAATGATTAATCAATAATAGATTATTTAAGTATATATTATCTTAATTCTCTATTTCAATTTAGACTTTCTAGAATAAGTTTATATATTTACTATTTTACTGTATTTTTGATAGTAATGGTAGAATCGATTCACCTAGTAACTCAACAAGGTCGGTGTTTCTATACTAAAAATTTCATTTCAGATATTGATAACTGTGAGAAGTTAATTGACAATCAATTAGCTAAAATAATACCCTCACTACGTAGTATGCTGGATGAATCTTTTTCAGAACAATTAAATAAAATTCGTGTTGAATCTCATGAAATATACTTGTATTATTACGGAAGTTTCTTTGTTTCAGTAGTTAATGGTCCAACAGATAATCCACAAATCTCATCTAAAATTGCTGAAAATATAATCAACAAAATTAATCCTTCATTATTAAAATACTCCTCAAAGTCAATAGATCCAATAATGGCTACTCAAATTAAAAATAGGATAGACTCAATATTGTATAATTTTGAAATTAAATAACTATATCATCATAAAGGGTGGCAACTCATTTCAATTTGTATCAATTATGACAAACTAAAAGCCTAGTAGTTTTGTATATTATCTGTGGCAAATAATTTTGTAATTAGTTAATAGGCGAATGATCTGAGAAATATTATGAGCTATTAAATTCTAATTCATCAATTTTTACATTTGGAATCCATTGTATGTCTCAAATCTCTTTTTTTATTTTGTATGATTTAGAAGGCTGATTATTAGTTTATTAGTTTCACTAATAGTAATGTTTTTATTTTTCAATTTAAATGTCAACCTACTAAGTGATATTATGAATAAAATTCACAAATTCTCACTTATTTTTGTATCCTTAATTCTCATTTTCAGTACAATAAATGTATTGGGATATAAAGATAATCAAACAATGACGAGAAGTACCGATGAAAATTCATATTTGAATTATCAAGCTCAATGGGGAACTTCTATGATGTATTTACCTGATAATGATCTGGTAATTAATGATTATGATCCATTTGATGGTTCAAATTTAAATACAATTGGTACTATGATGGGTTTTGATTCAACTTTGTTTATACAGAAGAGTTCAACACCGACTATTACTCCCGATGATACCTACACAACATCTATATCATATCTGCAACATTATTGGGTAAGAAGCACTAATCAAATAGATACCTCGTATTATATAGATTGGGCCTTTCCAAATAGTAATTATATATATATATAACTGTCTATGCATTTGATTCTACCAATTATAATCTTTGGAGTTCTGGTAGTGCAGCGTCTGGTTATACACTATCAGATGGGACTTTTATTTCTGATTATGGTAGATTTTATGTTCCATATACAGCACAATGGTATATTGTATTTTATCATCAAGATAGTACTTTTTCCACATACACGTATAGTGGAACTGTAACTGTTACTTTGGGTCAAGTTCAAGCAAGTATTTGGTCTGCAAGCTATGCAAGAATTGATTCAGATGCTGATCAATTTTATGATTCTGCAAGTGTAACCTTTGACCCAGATTTACCCACTGGTGTTTCTGGTACTGTAACTGCTTCTGCGAGATTATATACAAGTGGTGGTACTTTAGTTGAAACCAAGACTCAAAACTATTCCTTATCTGGTGCTGCTGCTACATCATATACACTTTCTTTTAGTCCTGTGACCACTGCAACAAATTACTATATATGGTTAGGTGTGTATTACTCATCTACTACTGTAGCTGACGATACTTGGACTTCAGTAAACTTTGCATTAGCTGCTTTGAGTGTGCAGGCAAGTATTTATTCTGCTACTTATACACAAATTGATTCGAATTCTGATGGTTATTATGATTCTGCAAGTGTAACCTTTGACCCAGATTTACCCGCAGGTGATTCTGGTACTGTATCTGTTGTTGCTGAATTACATTCTGTTAGTTTAGGATTGGTAGAGAGTATAACTCAAAATTACAATCTAATTGGTTCAACAGCTCAATCATTTACCATCGGTTTTTCTCCAGTAACAGAACTTGATAATTATTATATTTGGTTAGGTGTGTATTACTCATCTACTACTGTAGCCGACGATAGTTGGACATCCGTGCAATTTGGTTTGGCACCGTTACTTACTACAGCTTCAATTTATTCTGCAACTTATTCTGCATTTGATTCAGATAGTGATACTTATGATGACACAGCAACCGTTACATTTGATCCAGATCTATTTCCTGGTATAGAGGATAATGTCACTATTATTGCAAAATTAATCGATTCAGGTTCCACTATTGTCGAAACTATAAATCAAGCTTACTATATTTATGGAGATGGTGTTGATTCTTTCACTCTCACATTTACTACAGTAGATATTGCAGATTATTACCGTGTTGTACTGGAAATATATTATTCTGATATTGCAGTTCCTGATGATACTTGGACATCTGCTATGTTTTGGTTAGAACCACTTTCTATAACTTATCTGCCATATATATTTAATGCTAGTTACGTAACTCAGGATACTAGTGATGGTGACACAAACCATGATATAGTTAGAGTGACTGTAGATCCAGATGTTGATGAATACAACAACTATTCTATCACTTTAGTTTTCTATTTATTTACTTCAAGTAATAATGCTGTTGATACCTATAGTATGGATGTTACAATATATGGAACGGATGTTGATAGTTTCTCTCATCAATTTTCAGTAAGTACAAATGGCCAGTATTATGTAGCAGTAGAGCTCTATTATTCTGATCTTGCAGTTCCTGATGATTCATGGAGTTCAGAGACGTTTTATCTATATGCTCCTGGAAATAATCCTCCACCAAGTTCTAATAATCCTCCATCATCAAGTTCTACACCATCTAATGATTCTTCAGATGATACAGATGGTGGTAATAATCCAGCATCAGATCTACCAGTCTCCAATATATGGATGCTAATCTCCTACTTTGGAATTATTGCTGTTATAGTTAGAAAGAGAGAAACAAAATCAAACTAATAAATTAAATCAAATAACATATCATAGAACAATCTTATTGAATATTATATTTTTGTATTTTTAAATAATTTATTTTAAAATTACTTATCAGGTAAACTACTACCTTATAATCTTATCAAGTCAGAGATATCAATAGTTTCTTTAGCTTTATCTATTATTTTCCTGATGAAATTTGTTTTACCTGCCACATACTCTGCAATATTATTTCTATACTCCTTTGCCAATGTATTCTTTATCATACAGTACTCATTTCTTAAATCCTGATCTACACGTAGTATTTCTCGTAAATACAAATGTTCATGAAATGCATCAGAATCGGTAAAACATACATATAAATGATGAGGGTAATAAAACTTAATAATATCCATTTTTCGTTGTTTGAATGCAAATCTTCCAGGAATACCCTGCTCTCCTCGTGATTCATATCCTATTTCTTCAAGTGTTTTTTCTAATTCTCCAAAATATTGTTTTTCTATGAGGATATCAATATCTAAAATTGGTTTTGCACATAAACCTTCAACTGATGTACTTCCAACATGAAATATTGCATGGTTGATTGTATTTAAATGCATTTCCAATTTGTTTTTGAATTCAATAAATAAATTTGCCCAATTCGGATCATATGGTTCAATTTTAATTAATTTACTATCGAATTTTCCCTTTTCACCCTCATCCATGTAGCATATAATGTCTTCTGCATCATATTTAGATGCTTGATTAACTACTCGAATAACTGCTCCTTTATTGGGTTGTCCATACACGATTACGCTTTCAAAAGGAAGCTCTACAAGTAAAACTAAAACCAAGAGATCTTCTTCTCCATCTATTAATAAATGCACCTTGTTACCAGTCTTTATTAACTCAATTGCATGTTTTATTTGATCCCATACCTCAATTGTAATCTCTGCAGCAGGACAATATGCATTAAGTTCAATATAACCGGGATATTTTTTCCATTCTGTAAGCTTTTGACGTTTCGTTTGACCATCAGTAATAATCATGACTGGATTCAACTTATTTTCAACCAAAATTTCCGTAGTTACATCTCCAACACCTACAATCCAATCCTTTTTATCCAGTTTCTCCTTGATTCTTGGTATTGTAGATTCTATGGTTCCCTCTACTAATTCTCCCATTGGTTTTCCTAGTCGAGAACGCAATCCATCCGGTAGAAATAAGTGTCTTGGTTTCATAATTATTTACTTTCCTTACTGGCTTAAGTAAATTATGTTGGGTTATCATTGTATCAAATTAAGTTCATTATAATATGTATTTTTCAAAGATTATCACCATAATTTTATTTCTTGTACTAATTTTTTATCACAAGCAATCCAGACAATTACCATCAATTGAGAAAATCGACAGTCAATTTCCCTTGTTTTCAGAAGATACATTTTCATATGGAATACATATTGAAAAAACAGATCCTATACCTTCCTCACTAGTTACGTCGATATCGCCATTATAGTTCTTGACAAAATTCTTCACTGTTGTTAATCCAAGACCAGTTCCAGTTTCTTTTGTCGTATAATATGGCTCAAATATTTTCTCACGCAGATTATTGGGTACACCCACTCCTGAGTCTCTTATTTGAAGAGATAGGTATCCATATCTAAATCTATTTGATTGTTGTTCATGAGATGAAACTATTAAGATATTACCA
>JAOUKW010000335.1 GCA_029882335.1 Candidatus Heimdallarchaeota archaeon
TCGTTATTGCTGATTGTGCACATTCTGCTGCACAAGTTCCACATCCCATACAAGCAGCTTCGATCACATTATGTATTTTCTTCTTATCTCCCATAATTGCATTATAAGGACAAACTTTTGTACATCTTGTGCAACCATTACATAGATTGGGGTCTATGTATGCCATTAATGGTTCTCGGGATACTGTATTTTTTGATAATAAATTACTTGCCTTGCTTGCTGCTGCTAATCCCTGTGAAATTGCTTCATCTATAGCTACAGGTCCTCTGACGCTTCCTGCCATATAAACACCCTGTACCGCGGCTTCAACTGGTGCAAGTTTTGGATGTAATTCTAAAAGAAAATTGTTTGTTGTCTTTGATACTTTTAGCATATCCGCGGTTAAATGTTCAATTGGGGGGTTAATACCTACAACTAAAACAAGTAAATCAGTAGGAATCGCTATAGATTCTCCTAATAATTCATCAAAAACAATTATTTCATCATTTGCAATTACTAAATCTGATTCTGGGTCTATATCTTGACTAATTTGAATAAATGCTACACCTTTTAATGCTGCTTGATAGTACAATTCCTCTGCTTTTTGAGTATATGTTCTAATGTCTTTATAAACTATTGTTACATTTTTTCCTAGTTCTTTCAGATGAATTGCCTGATAAATCATATTTGTACAACAATATCTAGAACATCCATTGTCACTGATTCTTGACCCAACACAACCAATAAATGTAATGTTCTCTTCAATTCTATTATATAGCGATTTATCCAGATCTAAATTGGATATTATCTTCATTTTCAATTCCATTTTATATAATTCTGATTCATATGGTGTTGCACCATAAGCTAAAACTATAGCTCCAACTATGTATTTTTCTTGATTAGATAACATGACTTGGTAATTTCCAACTGCACCAGATATTGTAGATACAGTTGTATTGGTATGTATAATAACGCCCGAATTTATTGTATCAGTAATCATCTTTTCTTTAATTTTTATTGCTGACTCACCTGTAGGAGAAATATTAGTCAAATTATTTAACATTCCACCAAGTTTATCTGATTTTTCTATTAAATGTGTTTCAAAACCCTGTTTTGCTAGATTCCATGAAGCTGCCAATCCAGCAACTCCACTTCCTATGACCATTGCTTTTTGAGTAACTGGTAATATTGTTTCATTTAATGGAGTAAGAAATCTTGATTTTTCTATTGACATACGAATCATATCTTTTGCTTTTTCAGTGGCTAATACAGGTAATTCCTTGTGAACCCAAGAATTATGATTTCTAATATTACTCATTTCGAACATATATTTATTTAATCCTGCCTTTGCACAAGCTCTTTGGAATGAATTTGAATGAGTTTTCGGTGAACATGCAGCAACAACCAATCTATTTAAACCATGTTTTTTTATTGTATCCGAGATTTTATTTTGTGTAGAACCTGAACATGCAAACATTACTTCTTCTGCATAGTCTACACCATCTAATTCCTTGACATATGATACTACATCAGGTACATCAACAACTCCTGCAATATTTGATCCACAATCACAAACAAAAACACCAATTTTCTCTTTTCCATTTGGATTAATTGTTTCTTCATAATGCTCTATAGTCCAATTCCTTTCTGAAACATGGATCATCGCAGCAGCAGCAGCAGCACTAGCATCTGCTACACTATCTGGTATGTCTTTTGGTCCAGAAGCACATCCACAGACGTAAATTCCAGATACTGAAGTTCCTACTGGTAAACCATTGATATCTTGTGTCATGATAAATCCATATTCGTCTAATTCAACTCCAAGAATGTTTGAAATTGATATATTTCCTCGGGATGGAAGCATCGCTGTTGCTAATACAACTAAGTCATATTTCTCCGTTATCACTTCTGATGTTTCTGTATTTTCATAGGTAACAAAGGGAGCGTAGTTTATAATTTCAATATTTGCAGGACGACCTCTGATAAATTTAACACCCTTTTTCACGGTTCTATCATAAAATTCATCAAAATCCTTACCATATGCGCGAATATCCATATATAAGACGGTTACATCTTTGATGCCATGGTCCAATGCTTGATAAGCCTCTTTTATTGAGTACATACAACAAACGCGAGAACAATACGAACAATAGCGTTGATCTCGAGAACCAACACATAGTACAAATAATATATTCTTTGGTTCCAAATGGTTACTTGGCTTAATAATATGACCGGATGTGGGTCCAGCAGAATTTAACATTCGTTCAAATTCCATTGAAGTTAGAATATCTGGATGTTCTGAATAATTATATTCAGGAATAAGATTTGGATTGAAAGCTTCAAAGCCAGTTGCAATAATTATCGAGCTTACTTCAATTTCATATTCTTTATAAGGTAAAAGATTGAAATCAATACACTTAGGTAAACAAGCATCCACACATCTATTACAAGGGATATAATTGGGAGGATTATTGAGACAATCTTCAATATTTACACTATAAGTACCAGGCTCTGCTTGTTGGAATGCGGAATAAATCGCTTTTCTATAACCCATCCCATGATCAAATTCATTAGGGACAATTTGTGGACAAACTTTTGAACATTCATCACACCTTGTACATTCACTTGTAACATATCGTGTTGTTTCCTTCACCTTTGCCTTGAAATTCCCAACTAAACCTTCAATGCCAATCAATTCTGTTTGAGTTTTTACATCGATATCTAAATTCTGTAGTACATCACTCATTTTAGGCGCTTCTATACATATTGAACAATCAAGAGTTGGGAAATTTTTATCAAGAGCTGCCATTGTGCCTCCAATTGATGATTTTTTGTCAATTAAAATGACTGAAACACCAGCCTGTGCTAAATCTAATGAACTTTGAATTCCTGCAATACCTGCTCCAACAACTAATACTGGTTTATTCATTATTATTCCTCCTATAGTTCATACCTATTTTATATCCAATTTTCAAAGCCTCTTTATTTAATTCCTCAAATTTTTTAGGTACTCGTTCAAATAAAATGGTCTCCAGAGCTTGTTTACTAATTATCTCTGTAATGACCTGTAAAGCCCCAAGCATGATGACATTTGCAATCACTTTATTTCCTAATTTAATCGCAGTTTCAAAAGCAGGAATGGGAATGTAACTCTCTCTTATTTCTTGAATTTCTATGAAATTTGAGTCAAATAAGACAATTCCATTGGTTTTAACTGATTGTAAATCCTTCTCCATTCTATTTGATGAAAGTATTACCAATATATCTGGATTATCTACTATGGGGTAGTTAATATTATTTTCATCTATAATTACGTCTGCAACCGCAAATCCACCCGTAATTTCAGGTCCATAGGCTTCAGTCATTATCACCTTTTTATCATCATAAATTGCAGCAGCTTTACCAATTATATGTCCCATGGTTATAATTCCTTGACCACCAACACCACTGGCCCTAAATTCAGTCTTCATGTTCTACCTCCATTATTTAGAATTGTTGCTTCTTTGACCTTGAGATATGATGGTTTATTATCAATAATAAACTCACCTACTGGTAAATTATCCAGTAATTTCATTGAAGCTGTAGCCTCCTTTAAATTTATATTATCAGATTTCAAACTAGCAGACTCAAAATATCGCATTTGATCCAGTCCAGTTTTAAAATTATTTTTTCTTCCAAATCCTTTAGGACAAGGTGACATAACCTCAATAAATGAAAATCCATCATGATGAAATGCATTTTCAATTGATTTTTCTAGCTGTTTTAAATGCAATGTAGTCCATCTTGCAACATATGAGGCACCCGCAGAAGCCATTAAGTATGGCATAGAGAATGGATGTTCATAATTACCTTTTGCAGAAGTTGTTGTTATTGCACCATGAGGTGTAGTTGCACCAAATTGTCCCCCTGTCATACCATAATTAAAATTGTTGACGAATATTACATTAAGATTAATATTTCTTCGAGCGGCATGTATTAAGTGATTTCCACCAATTGTCATTAAATCACCATCACCACTTATCACACTTACATTTAACTTTTTATTTGCCAATTTCAATCCAGTAGCAAATGGTATTGCTCTTCCGTGTGTTGTGTGATATGAATCAACTTTAACATAACCTGCAAATCTACCTGAACAACCAATACCTGAAACAACAACTTGGTTGTCAATTGGTATTGTTCCTTTTGAATTAATTATTGCCTGTGTAAATCCTGATAAAATATTTCCTAAACCACATCCTGGGCACCAAATATGAGGCAATCTTTCAGTTCTTACCAATTCATCTCTTGGATGTGTTTCTACAAACATTGGTAAGGTCATGATATAACCTCCTTAATTTTCGCATATATCTCTTCAGGTGAATGTAGGCTTCCTCCAGGATGAGGCATAGAGATTACTTCACAATGTGCATATTCTCTAACAAAGTGAACTATCTGACCCATATTAATTTCGGGTACAATAATTTTTCGAACTTGTTGACTGAGTTCAACTACTTCTTTTATTGGAAATGGCCAAATAGTCTTTAATCTCAATAAACCGATTTTTAACCCTTTTTTCTCTGCAATTTTAATAGCTCCCTTTACAGAT
>JAOUKW010000336.1 GCA_029882335.1 Candidatus Heimdallarchaeota archaeon
CATTTAATGATAATGATAAAAAATATTATCAGGTAACAAACCAAACTGTTGCTGAGTTTGAGTACGATAATAAAACTACAATTGCAGAAGTATGGTCGATGGAGATACCTGATTATAATAGTACCATGGGTCCCTTATCATCAAACGACGGTACTGACTATGATTCTCGGTTCCTTGCAATGAATATGAAATCAAATATAATAAAACAAACAGGGTTACAGACCTTTCAAAGTTTTAACATTGTGATAGATATTTTTCATAATCAAGCTTGGAAGTTTTTTAGAACGATGGACTATGAAATTAATTTGATTTCAGTAAATGATAAAGTAAATATTTTTAATTATACAAATTACCTATTAATAATAGGTGTAACTTTTGTTATTTTTATGTTAAGTCTGATATTCTTAGCAAATAAGGATAAATTGTTGAACTTTAAAAAATCCAATTAAAATAAATTTAGTCCACATTTTGGGCAATATTCCCAACCTTTGATAATTAACTCGCCACAATTATGATAATTATAAACAGAATTTGTATTTTTTTTTCTAAATAGGAAAGGTGGAAACGCTAAAAATAGAAACGGAAAGGGAAAATCAAATAAAATAAATAGAGCTATACTTACTACTGAAAAACAGATCAAGAGAATTGACCATTTCAATTTCATAATATTTTATTGACCATTTATTTATAAAAGCAAATATAAACTAACCTGTATTATTATATCAAGATATTATATTCTATAGTGATAGGACAATATGTAGATCAAACTCAAATATCAAATCATCTAATCATATTTTTTTTTGAATAAGGAAGTTTTCTTATAAGGTAAAATAATTGCCAATTTAAGAGTTTATGAAATTAGTTGAACATCGCGGTAAAGAGCTATTAGAAACGGCAGGGATTAGAATTCCACCAGGAATTGTAACCAATAATAATTCCTACATTAATTTGTCATATCATAAAGCAAAGTACAGGGAATTCTTTTTGGATCACCAAGGAGTTATAATCAAAGCTCAAATTCCGTATGGATATAGAGCAAAGCATGGTTTAATCAAAGCATCGGAGAATTATACTGATTCACTGAAAATCATTGATGAGATGTATAATAAAGAGTTTATGGGTCAACCAATTTCTACATTATTAATTGAGAAGAAATTAAATGTAAAGTCGGAATATTATGTATCCATTACTTATGATACCAAATCAAGAAACCCAATGATATTATTTTCAAGGGATGGTGGAATTGATATTGAAGATGTTTTAAAAAATAAAGAACCAGTAAAATATATTGTTTCAATAATAGATGGGTTAAGTGATTTCGAGACAAGGGAAATTGTCAAGCAAGCAGGTTTTGTGGGTAAAGATATATTCTTACTATCAAATTTCATCAAGAATGCATACGATTGTTTTATTCGTTATGATTGCAAAGCATTAGAGATCAATCCAATCATTGAAACACATAGTGGTCAATTATACGCAGGTGATGCAAAAATAACAATTGATGATAATGCAGTGCAAAGACATGATATATTTTACGATATAACAGAGATAGAGGATAGAAGCCTGTTAACTGAACGTGAATTGGAAGCAAGAAAAATAGACTTGCATGATCACAGAGGTGTAGCAGGGAAGACCTTTATTGATATGGATGGTGATATAGCAATATTAGCGTCTGGAGGAGGAGCTTCTCTTACTTGTATGGATGCATTATTAGTGGCTGATGGAAAACCAGCAAATTACACGGAATATTCAGGAAATCCACCAAGATCAAAGGTGAGAAGATTAACCGAAATTACATTATCAAATCCGAATCTCAATGGTTGTTTAATAATTGGAGGAACAGCAAATTTTACTGATGTATACGAAACATTGGGAGGATTTGTTGAAGGTCTCTTGGATTTACCACATCTACCAAAATACCCTATAGTTGTTAGAAGAGCTGGACCAAGATCTAAAGAGGCATTCGAAATGTTAAGAGAATTTGCAGAACAGCATAAATTAAATATTGAACTGTATGGAGAGGAAACTCCAATGACACAAGCAGTGAAGAGAATGATCGAAAAGGTTGAGGAATATAAAAATGGGAATTCTAATTGATAACAATACAAGAGTAGTTGTTCAAGGAGCAACAGGAAAAGAAGGTGCTAAATCAACACAAAATATGATTAATTATCAAACTCAGGTTAGTTGTGGTGTAACACCAGGAAAGGGTGGTACAGAGATTAATGGTCTAAAAATATTTGATAGTGTAAAAGAAGCACTGGAATTTGATAATTTAATTAATACTTCAGTTATTTACGTTCCTCCATTATTGGTATTGGATGCAACTATGGAGGCAATTAAAGCTGGAATTAAAATGGTATTTATTGTAACTGAGAATGTTCCTATCAAAGATTCGGCTAAAATTTATAATTTTGCACAAGAAAAGGGAACTATAGTAATAGGACCCTCATCAATCGGTGCGATAAATGTAGGTGTTTGTAAAATAGGATCAATTGGTGGATCAAAAAATGAAGCATTTACATCAGGTAGAGTTGGAATCATCTCAAAAAGTGGAGGAATGTGTTCTGAAACTGCTTTAATACTCAGTAACATAGGAATTGGTCAAAGTACAGTTGTGGGTATAGGTGGAGAAGTGATTGCTGGTTTTACTTTTACAGATGGTCTTAAATTATTCCAAGAGGACGAGGAAACAGATTTAGTTGTCATCTTTGGTGAAATTGGTGGTAGATATGAAGAACTTGCTGCAGAAATGATTAAACGTGGTGAATTTACCAAGCCAGTTGTCGCATATATTTCAGGGTCTTTTGCTGAAACATTACCTCGAAACAGATCTTTAGGGCATGTTGGAGCGATTATTGAATCTGGTAATGATAGTGCGAGTTATAAAAAGGATGCACTAAGAAAATCAGGGGTATTAGTAGCAGATTTTCATGACGAAATACCAAATTTAGTAAAGCAAGCATTGGAGAAATTAAAATGAAATTTAAAACATCAATAAGTAAAATAACCGAAGAAGATGTTATTATTAGAGAAAATAAACTTTCAGACTTAATTAAAAAGGGGTCATTTTCAGATACAATATTTTTATTATTAAATTCACGAAATCCAACACCTGCAGAAGCTTCTTTATTCAATGCGATTTTATCAGCAATAATTGATCACGGGATGGGTACTACTTCCAGTTTGTCTTCAAGATTTATTATGTCAGGAGGAAATCCAGTAAATGCTGCAGTTGCAGGTGGTATCTTAGCAATAGGGGATTATCATGGTGGGGCAATCGAAAACACCATGCGACAGTTATTACACCTTGCTGATGAAACAACGGATGGAATTATCTCTTGGGTTTCTGAAATGATATCCACAAAAAAAGCGATATTTGGCTTTGGTCATAAGGTATATAAAAAAATTGATCCTAGAGTAAAAACAATTATTGAGATTGCAGAGGAAATAAGTTTTAATTCGAGGTATATTCCGATTCTTCAAACAATAGAATCTTCAATTGAGAAGATTAAAGGTAGAAAGATTATATTAAATATTGATGGATTAATTGCAGGATTACTCCTTGATATGGGATTTGATCCCGCAATTGGAAAAGGTATATTCATTATTGGCAGAGTACCCGGCTTAGTTGCACAAGTTGTAGAAGAGCAAATATTTGAAAAACCAGTTCGGAGAATCGATGAAGAAGAAATTATTTATGACCCAGATGTTCATAATATGAATAAGATTTGATAATATCAAATGATTGAATTTTTGCTCTTTTATTTGAGAACAAAGTAAATCTTTAAAGTAGATTATCAATTACTGAAACAGGCATAATATGAAATTAAATGGGAAATATGCGCTTGTCACAGGTAGTGCTCAAAGAATAGGTAGAGGAATTGCATTTAAATTAGCAGAAGAAGGAGTTAATATAATTGTTCATTATAGTACCTCTGCAGATAAATCAGATGAAACCATACAGGTTTTATCAGACCTTGGTGTTGAAACATTAAAAATTCAAGCAGACTTAGGAGATTATAATCAAATAATAGAAATGTTTACAAATATAGAAGAAAATATTGGAAAATTAGATCTTTTAGTAAATAATGCATCTACATTCAAAGCAGGAAGTCTATTAAATACGGATATTGAGACTTGGAATACAACAATGTCTGTGAATTTAACAGCACCATTAGTTTGTATGCAACAAGCCCATAGAATTATGATGAACAATGTAATTGAGAGTAAATTAATAGTTAATATTTCTGATATAATAGGAAAACAGTATTGGAATAAATTCACTGCACATTCAGTAAGTAAATCTGCATTAATCCACCTTACTAAATTAGCAGCAAAAGAATTTAGTCCTTCTATACGTGTAAATGCAATAGTACCAGGTCTTATTTTACCGCCTAAAAATATGAGTAACACCAGTAAAAGATGGATTGAGATGGAACAAAACACTCCACTGAAATCATCAGGTAACGTCAGTGATATCGGCAGAGCAGTTGTTTATTTAGCAGAAAATGATTATATTACAGGAGAGACGATCACGATTGACGGTGGAGCGAGTCTACTT
>JAOUKW010000337.1 GCA_029882335.1 Candidatus Heimdallarchaeota archaeon
CTCGATTTTAACTTGATAAGAGAATTACCAGAAACTATATCAAATCTTAATAGACTTAAAGTATTATCAGTAAGATCAAATAAAATTAAAAAAATTCCTTCAACATTATATTCTATGAAAAGTTTGAATGCACTTTGGCTTAGTGAAAACCAAATTAATCTAATTGATAAAAGAATTGGTGATTTATCAAACTTACAATTTATAGACCTAAGTTATAACCAACTTAATGATTTTCCAAATGTATTTGATAAATTAACAGATGTGTCATATCTAAATCTTTCTTGAAATAATATTGGAAAAATTGATGATAGTATTATGAAACTTACAAAGTTAAAATACCTATCACTTGATAAATCTGCCTGTACTCCTGTAATTTTAAAATGGGTAGAAGAAATAAGTCAAAATAACCAACTTAATCAAATTGTTATTATTGATCAAGAAATAGTTGAAAAGATTTTACACACTTTAAATGAAGAAATTTATAATTTGTTTCAAAATACAGGAGGATATATTAAGAAAGATAAAATTATCAATAAAATCAATATTACTCTAGAAAATCAATTTGATTCAAAGATAAAAATGAGCACATTTTGTCTCTAAACTTCAGAAAAACAAACTAAATTTAGTTTTATCAAATCCCAGACGTTGGAATGCCAGTACTAGAAGTTGATGATATTGCTGTTAAGTTAATTTAAAATTCTAGATTTTTGCAATATTATCCTTTGAATATACATTTGAAAAATCTGGTGTCTGTCTATAGGAATGGAATATTTTGCAACAAAAATAGTGACTATCTAGATGTCTAGCAAAACATCTAGATACTCGAGTTGGAGATGGAAATTTACAATGATAACACAACCTCCATCTTTAGTTAGTAATTCAAAAATTAAGGAACTATTGTTTCGCAAAATAAAATTGTCAAGATTATGAAGCAAAAATCATTCAAAACTGCAAGACAACTTCTACCTGTCAGGGATATCCAATAAACAGCTTACAACCTAGGTTTAGATAAAGGTAAGAAGAAAATTACTTTTCTCAGTCTCATGAAAGCAATTTTATACAGTATTACTGTCAAAAATAATGATACCAGTCGATCCATTGCCTCTGTAGGAAAAAGTAAAGCTGGTAAAATTTTTTCACAACTTCCAATAGTGTCTCATGTTAGTGTGCTTGAGAGGTTAAATAACTATGATGAGGAAAGAGTCGACGCATTACTGTCTCAAATAAGTCTTGCAATTGATAATGCTACCAACCATAAATCACGAACAACATCGAAGATAAGAGTGCTGGATGTGCTGGATGGTAGCACATTTAGTTTGTCTTTCTCGAGAACTAGTGCTCTTAACATAATCAAAAATTACAGTTATAACCATAGTCAAAACTGAATAATATCATTTTACTAGTTACGATACGAAATCTAACTTGTCTCAAGTTTACAGAGTTTGGTGTATCAAGGTTGGTAAATTAGTATCAATCAGATTTATTTTGAAGAATTTTTGTCTTATTTTTTAATTCTGCTAATTTTACAATTACAATACAAGCACCTATAAAACACAAATACGTTATCATTTCAATCGTAATTGTTGTTTTAATCGCATTATATCTCCTTAATGGTAGGATTACATCCAATATGAAAATCTCAAGAATAAGTTTTAAAATTAAAGTTAATACAAATGAAATCACTGAAATATTTAGTATAACAGTGTTATTGACATAAAATAAAATTTTACTTTTACTTAATCCAAGTTTTATAATTTTTTATTATGAGCTTCTAACTTCATATTAAATAAAACGAGAAGCCTCTATCATTCTATTTTAGTGAGGTAATTGTTACCAAAGTTAGGTTTTCATGATCGAAGGCATTATAATATGATATATTGGTAAATTATATCAAGATACTATTTGAACTTGATATAAATGTATGATAAAGTGAATTTACAAAATCATGGAATACATACAAATTATTTAAAAGTTTATTATATTTATGGAATTCATGGCAGACCGAGGTTATTTATTAATTGGTAAAAATACATATCCGTTCATGAGTTTAAAGTACCAACCTGCATGGCTATGGTTGACCTTTTATGAGAAAAAACATTATCAATCTCTAATTCACGCAGGAACTACTTGGTATCAAGCTGCTATAGCAAAAAACATTTATGTAAAAAATAGACTTCAATGGATTTTGGATGTTACCTCCAAATACCCAAATATTTATCGATATTTTTGTTTTTTACATACTTATCTAAATATATTTGAAAATGTTGATGATGAGGAAGATATAATTATTGACTTATCAGAACCGAATAATCTCTCATATGCTGGATCTTGGTTATTTCCAGGTCAAAAAGAAAACTTAGGTCTAATATATGTTGAATCTTCCAATTTCTTCAACGATTTTTTCAAAGCCTTAGAGAATGATAAAATTAATGAAAAGCATTATGAATGGTTTAAAGGCAAGGTTAATATTGATTTAAAGTCTTTTCAAACTGAATTTGATTTCGATTTTAAATGGATGTGGGTAGGTGATTTTGATGACGATATACCAACAGATTTTCTAGATCTAAGTTATGAAACATTTTGTCATTCTAAAAACCATTTTTTCCAAAGAGTAATTAAAGGGGAAATTCAACGAGAACTTGCAAATTTTGTGTATCATGCTTATTTTATTTCTCATAATTCTATTACCAATCATATACCTTTGTACATCAATGATATGTTAATTTATTTAGAAAAGGGAAAAAATTCAATTATAGTAGACGATAATGAGAAGGAATTAACTAAAGAAACAATAAACCAATCACATCAAGCTTATTTAGATCAATATTCTAATGAAAATCTAGTTAATTATTTATTGAGTGAAAATACTAAATTTAGTGTTTATGACATTGAAAACTTATTCCCAATTGAATTTATCGAATTAATGGTCGATAAAAATTTAAATTTAACATTTAAGCGAATAAACAGTAAAATACTTGCACGTTTTATAAAAGAACGAGACAATTATGATATCTTGGAATTAATCAAAGAAGAACATGATATGACTCAGATTTATCAAGTTTTAATATTCTTAAAATATGATAAGGCTTCTGCAGTATTATCAAAAATCGATGCACTTGGTTTAAGTCAAGACATCTACAGATATTCTAATAATATGGATCCAGATTTACCAATTCTTCTCAAATTATTATTTGAAGGAAAGTTAACCATAAGCTCTTTTAATCAAGATGAATTTTTTAAAAATATTGACAATCAATTAATTTTATCATTTAAAGAAGAAATAATGAGGCTTCCCATGATTATACCTGAAGAGTACTTACCCGAAGAATTAAAAATTGAAGTAGTAAGAGTAAAAATAAAACTTGGAGAATTTGATATATCAAATTTTGAGAGTTTCTTCCTCAATTATCCTACAACAAATGCTGAATCACTCACTGAAATTATTAAGGATATACATATGTTAATATCTGATAAAGAAGAATATGAATTTTCCAATTTTATCGAAAAGATTGCTAATAATGAAATCCCAAATTTATTGGGTTTGAAACGACCAATAGTTGAAAAATATGTTATAATTTGGAAAATATCATTACTAACTATTGAAAACTATATGGAGTTATTTACTGAAATCCCTGATTTATTTTATAACAGAGTCCAGTATAACTTTGATGATTTTGTTGATATTGAGGTAGAGACATTTTTACGTGACTTTTCAAAGACTTTAAATGCTTTTTATTCAACAGATAGAAAATATCCCATTACCTTGGCTTTGATTGGTATCAAATTCCTAGCCAATCAAAAAGGCTCAATAGAGAATTGGATAGATATAATAAAAAATTTAGTTATTGCAATAGAAAAGCTTCCTACCAAGTTTAAAAATATCAATCCCACCGTTTCTCCATTAACGTTTGTTCAACTTATGCTTGATTTATATGTTGATGAGCTTCCTGCTGATACGATTTCTTTGTTATTAAAACATACTTCTAGTTTGAAATATAGGAAGCGATACTTTAGGTTTATTAAGGATGATAATTTGAGAGATGAAGTCGCTATTGACACATTGCTTTTGTGTGATCCTATTAATGATTATACAATAATAAATAGTGGCCTTTTAATTAACAAAGCGACAGAGTCAATTATTAAACATCATGATCCTAGAAAATTAATATCCACTCTTAGAATCTATTCACAAGACCTATTAAAGTATATACTGCAAGATTTAATTCCAAAAACAAAAGATCGATTTGGTTTACATGAATGGTTGTCACAATACTACTACTTCATGCTTACACCAAATGAATATCAAGCCAAAATTGATGAATTAATCCATACTAGTCCAAACATGGCTGTTTGTGCATTGAAATTTGCTCCTAAATTTAAAGGTGTTTTATTTAATAATTGGGCAAGATGGTTTTATCAAAATGAAGAAATCCGATATATTCTATTAGAAAATCTCTTACTTTTAAAACCGATAAGTAAGGTTTTTGATAATTATTCACTACAAATCTCCAATAATATGTTGGGAAAATTCAACAATAAATTCAATAAAATCAACAAAGACAA
>JAOUKW010000338.1 GCA_029882335.1 Candidatus Heimdallarchaeota archaeon
TAGATATAATAAGAAATACCAATATAATTCAAGATATCATTAAATATGTGGGACTGTGTCGATTCAATCGCGACTCCCCTATTTTATGGGTAATTAAAGAATCAAAAGATATGAGTTGAATCGCCATCTAAAACACCAAAAATCATCAAAAAATCAATAGAAACACACCAGATAACCTTTGATTGAAATATACAAGTCCTAAACAAAATCAATTCAAAACAACCACCACAACGAACCATAACCACAATTTTCCACAATCTAACAATATAAATTCCACCAATATCTAAAAATTCCAACAATATACATAAAATAATACTATATCACGAACAACATTAGAAGGAAACACCACCTTGATAAAGTATTATTTTAGACCGTGTAATAACACACACCACAAAACCAACATACCCCAACTTTAGACAGTCGCGATTGAATCCACCACACACATAAAATTCAAACATACAACAACACCAAGTAGACACACACATCAACACAATCAATACACCCAAAGACTGAACAATAAATTACTCAAAGATAAATTGAGAATAAAGATACTACCTATCCTTCAATCTCATTAAGATCAAATGTAAAAAACTCCCTCGAATAATATGAAATAGTTAAAAAAGAAATAAATTTTTTATTTGTTATTGATTAAAGAATAATATTGAATAATATCAATATTTGTATGTACACTAGATATTATTTTTTTGTTTTTTATAAGTTCTAAACATAGCTGCAAACCCAATATAGATAAATATCATCAATGTATTAGTGAATGGCAACCCACCAATATCTCCAGTATCAGAATTAACAGGAGAATTAGTAGAATTTGACATGGGAGTAGGATTTGACGAAGGATCAGAACGTGGATTAGAACTTGGAGGATTAGAAGAACTTGGTGGAGGTCTCACTGGATCTGGACCAATGACAAATGTATCAGAAAGCCACGAATCATCAGCTGTAAATTCATCTGAAAAATATACATATGCATCAATGTAGTATGAATTATTGACTGCTACAGGAGAAAATGTCAGACTAAAACTATCGACTGCTTGTCCAGTAATTGTAAAATTAGATGCCTTATGCTCTATGTAGTTAGAATTAGAATCGTACAGATCCATGGCTACATGAACTGAACCACTACCAGCACTTAAATCCAGATCAAAAACAATCCCTGCTTTTTCAAAATTACCATCACTATTGCCATCCAATCTAACTAATGAAATCGATGCAAAATAGGCAGTAGCACTACTAGTACCAGGCCCAAGCTCGAGACCCGATATCATCTGTGAATCTTGCAATGTTAATGGACTTACACTGTAAACTTGAAAATCTACATAATGAATGCTAAAAACATTTACTGCAGAGAAAGATAAAAGAAATGAATCATAATCAGCACCAGTGATGTTTATATTTTGAGTTTTAGTTTCTACCAATGCGTCTGCACTATCATATAGATCCGCGATTATAACAAGATCAGCAGTACCAATAGCAATATCTATATCATAATTGAGAGTTAACGTATCAAAGTATGAATCTGAATCGGAATCAACGCTATAATAAGTAAGATATCTTATATAAGGTGTTGGAGTTGCTGTTGTTGAAGTTAAGCTGATAGTGGTGGTTGCCCAGCTATCATAAACCGTAGAACCTTGACATTTCACAGTTAGTGCAATTTGATAGTCTCCAGTCATAAAAACAGGATCAAAAGAAAATCCAAAATTATTGTTTGAACCAGTAATGCTTGTGTTTAGTATTAATTCATTGTAGTAATTAGCATAAGATGGCAAAGAAAACAAAACAAAATTACTCTCCAAATCACACGTTCCAGAATTTATACCCACAACATAATCTACAGTGACAGCGTCAAATTGAACATCACCATCTGTATCTATTGTTTGAAAAGATGCACTTTTCAGATAAGGAGTTGGTTCTGAATCAGAAGTAAACATTGCACCGACCTGCCCATTGTAGAAATTCGTAGTTGTTGCATCATTATGATAAAATACAACATACCAAAGATTAGAAGTGGGAATTGCATATGATCCTGAATTTAAATTCACACCAGAAGATAAAGTAATAGATTGATAGGTTTGACTAAGTATAAAATTAGTATAATTCCCACTATCCATTAAATATACTGTTAATTTTACATTTGAACCAAATGAAAAAGACCAGAACAATGTATCTCCAGGGCCGACTGTTGCTGGAGACAGTACATAATGATGGAGATCTGGTCTAATAACCACATCTACCAGTGACGACGGTTGGATACTTGTTTCTGATTGTTTTGTGTTTTCATTCATCATTGTTATCCCATTGCTTGAAGTCTTACCCTCATCTACATCTGTAATACCATTTACCCCCTTTTCTGGATTTAAATGAGTATCACCTATAGAAGGGTCATAATCAGTGATGATTTTTTGATCAACGATAGCCGATGTACTCATAACAAAACCTGTTAGAAGTATTATCATCAATATTGTTAATTTAGGTAATTTTTTCATAATACCACCATTTGTTAATTGGTAACATGATTTCTATTTAATATATTTTTGTATTTCTCCATGTTCATCCATTCAATTAATTGATGGATTGAATTTTCCACCCACATAGCTTCAGTTAATTTGATTTCTACCGGTTATACCGACGTGATATATTTAGTATAGTAACCACACATAGTAAACTTAGGACGACATAAGTATTTGAAAATACAACACCTGGAAATATCAAATCCATAGTATTAGATCGATCATTCTCAAGAGGAGTTGTAATTGTATTTGTATCTATACCATTGGGATTTAATGTTATGAGATCCGATTGCCAGACATCATCAGGATTATAAACATCGGTAAGATAAAGTTCCATCCTAACATAATACACCCCATAATCACTCATCTCGGAAGAATTCATTGAAGTATGATGAATAAATCCATCACCCACATCATAAAACTCCGTTGCTTGATCAATTATTGCATTTTCATAATAAACAGACATCTTCACTTGAGCAATACCAAACCCTTCAGTTATGGATGGGGAAAAATACACTGTAATTGAATCACCATTTTCATCACCATTATTGTCAAATATTTCAGTATAAATATTGTCAAAATATCCAACACCATACGGAACACCCATTTGTATGTTTTCGCTGTAATAATAATTATCAGCGATTGTACTCCCATCTTGAAATATAGACAATTCCAAATTGTATAGATCATACTCATATATATTACTAAATGTAATAGAATGAAGGTCCGAGATACCAGTATTTACTTGTAATGATGTATCAACACTATGAAAAAGATCAGTATTACTTCTATATAGTTCTGCTACTATATTTGCCATTATCATTTCCCCTTCAAGTTGTAATCGAAAATAAACAACTAATTCTTTGTCTGTACTCCTATAGCCATCTATTATTTCATACGAAACATCAAGGAAACTTATTGTTGAGTTATACAAAATTGGATCATGAATTCCACCCCGATTAGAAATTGTATAATCATTTTGAGTTTGATTATTTATAGACCATGATGTTGTGCCACCACTTGACAGAAGCAAGGTAGCAGAGCAGATAATACTCCAAATGACCACACACAACATTGTCATTAACCCAATCTGATGAATAACTTTGTCCGAATCATGCATGGAACTTCAGTTAATTATCCATTACAGACCAACAATAAAATAGTATTGCAAATTGAGTAGACAAAATGAAAATATATAGAATAGTTGCTGAGTTTTTGATGAAAAACATATTTCACAATTTCACAATTACGACATTTGGTAATTAGGAAAGGTAAATTTTCATTAAAGTTTATTTTTATTCCGTAAAACAGTTCTAAATACAGTTGCAAATCCCAAAGATAATAATATTACCAAACCATTGGAGAAGGGCAATCCAGCAAGAGGATCATTATTTCCAGTTGAATTATTAGTATCAGATGAGTTAGAATTGCTACTGGATGAAGGATTACTAGATGAAGGAATATTACCATTTGGTGTCAATTGAAATGAATTGGAATTCCAATAATCATCTGGAATAGAAGCATCAGAGTAGTATAATTGTAACTCTATTGAGTAATATCCATTTTGATTTACTTGATTAAAATTAATTTGAAAATTTTCATAGTCACTTCCATATACAAAATAATCACCACTAAGTTGTTGTACGATATTGCTACCAAAATAGAGAAAAGCAATTACATGTACATTACCACTACCAGTTGTTAAATCAGGGTCAAAGATGACGTTTACAGATTCATATGTTCCATCATTACCATAATCATTACGGCTGAAATATGCATTGCTGAAGTAAGAGGTCACCACAGGTACGCCAAGCTCTATTGCATACAAATGTGCAGAGTCAGATGGATCAACATCACCAGATCGATAAAGTAACAATTCCACGTCATAATAGTCATGAATACTTACTGCAGAAAAAGTAATACTAAATGCATCATAGGACCTTCCATTAATATCATAACTATAACTCAATCCATCTACTGCGACACCATTACTGTCATATAAATAAGCATAGACAACAGCAGTTTCATTACCAA
>JAOUKW010000339.1 GCA_029882335.1 Candidatus Heimdallarchaeota archaeon
ATTCATCCGCCTGTTGGTATCTATGCGACGTTGTTTGATTCTGTTGGGCTTGTTTTTCTGTTGGGTTCAAATTATTGTTTGATGGGTTTCATTACCACGATTTTTTTTGAAAATAATAAGTTATTGTTGAATGTTTCTGGAATAATAGTTGGATTTTGTATTGGATTATTGATATCTGAATTTTCCATGGTTGATGATAATTCAGTTGCACCTTCCTTTTTTATAGGATTTGTATTTATCATATTAGTTAATTTATTGATGGCAACACTTTGTATTAAGGAATCGCGAATTGCTGCTGAAGATGAGGTTCGACTGGGATTTATATTACTGGCAGCCTCGGGTATATCAGCTTTGTTGACATTTTTCTTTTTTGTGTTGACCGTAATGATTGGAAGAAATTATGATGGATTTCATGCGACAGGTTGGATAATTGCGATATTTTCTTCACTATTCACCTATACAGGTATTTTTAGACCCAAGATATTGTATAATTTACTGATTACAACGGATGAATAGTTAATTTCTTGGGTATATAAACTAAATTTACGGTAAAGTTGAAGTGGTAAAATATCATTACTAATTTGTCTGTGTATCCGATACTTTCATTTTCTTTGTGGTGTAATTACAATGAAGTAGATTTGATATTGGTACAAAAAACTTATCCTTTGTATTTTTAATGAGAGATAATATTATGTTTTGTCAATTTCAACGGATGAGAGGTATTCTTGTTATTTTCAGGTTTGAAGGAGGAGATGAGTGAAAGATAGAAGTATTTATTAATTTTATACAGTAGATATTAATTATTTTTGGTAAATCGTGAATTTCCAATTTGTGACGGATTAATCTTTATATTTAGGTTGGTTAGACATATTTTGAGGTATATTTGGGGTGAGGATCACAAACATATATATTGAAGAATTTAGATCAATTAAGAAAATTGATGTTCGAATCGAGGAATTATGCGTATTTGTTGGAGAGAATTCGAGTGGTAAGTCAACCATACTTCAGGCAATTCATTGGTTATTCAACTCTTCTAAGGTAAAAGATATAGATTTCCATCAATAGTTGGGTTATCAAGCGGAAAAAATCGTAATTAAAGCGACGTTTTCGGGTTTCTCGGTACTGGAGAAGAAATCATTATTGGCAGCAATAGAATTTAATGAAGAATATCTTGTTATTAAAAAGGAAGTTGAGATGGATAATCCAAAGGGAAGAGTATATTACTTGGGTAAGTCGCCGAAGGATGATATGTTGAAACTAGATAATGTAACTTCGAAAACAAAGAAGGAATACTTGGATAAAATAAAGACAGGAGTTTTACCAGATTATTTCCTTGGGGCGGAGCAAAAAGGTAATTTGGCAGATATCAAGGAGGGGTTGGAAAGATATGTAAATGAGAATTCTGCAGGTTTGGAATTTGTTTTTGACTTCATAGAGGTAAAGGGTACTATTCAATCGGAATTATTGGCTATTTTACCGGAGCTATTATATGTCCCTGCATTTGATGATATTTCAGATTATGTGACTTCGAGTACTAGAAATATATTTGGCAAGTTAATTCGACAGATTTTTGATTTATTAGAGGAGAGGAAGGATCCAGATCTTATGAGAATGAATACGCAGATAAAGAATTTAACCAATAAATTTGGATCAGATACGATTGGATCAGATAGACAGATTAAGGAAATTAAAGAATTGGAAAATCAGATCACAGGTTATCTACAAAACATCTTACCTGAATCCGCTGCAAAACTTGCGTTTAATCCTCCTGAGGTAAAGGATTTCTTACCAAGTAGGATTGTTATTCAACTTCATGATGGGGTACTGACACCTGTAGAAAATAAGGGGCATAGTTTAGTTGAACTAAATTAAGTCTAAATAATCGAATTAGAATATTTACACATATGGATAAGTAAGAGATTTTGAGCACAACTATACTTAGGGAAGATATTTTTTGTTTTTGATGTATTTCTTGTAATTGATGTTATCCACCAGAATTATTCAATTTTTAGAGAAATACCTTGTGGTAGATCTATCTTGTATGAATTCCTTGTAGTGTGGCTTAAAATGGTTTATTGAGGAATCTGCTGATATGAATTTGGATGAGATGTCGTCTAACAAATGATTGGTAATGATTTGTTCTGGGCATGATGATGATACTGGCTCGTGGCAGTTCGGAAGCTGCTTGTTTTACTTCGTTGAGAAATGGATCTTGATCGCCGATGAATAGTAGTATTTTGGTGTTGATAGAGGAGAGATCATCTATCCCCTTCCAGTTTTTAGTTTCGATGGTATCGGCGATAAGAGCTTGAGGATCGTTAGTAAGTATGCGTTGAGCGACATTTTTGGGTAGTTTGCCGTTGGCAAGTTCATATTCAGCGAGGACGGTGTGCATGCCATTCTGTAACATGGTAATTCTATGATCTAGATCAACGGGCATATTGCCATATGGAGACATGGCACCAATGATGATTGATTTACAATAGTTGGGGTAATATTTAGCCAATCCATAGCATATTCGTCCACCCATTGAGAATCCGAAAAAGTGTGCTTTGGTTATGTTTAGGTGGTTTAATACGGCAATTACAGCGTTGCATCGGTTGATAAGTTCATATTCTGGTGGTTGGTGTGGTTTGTATGATTTTCCATATCCAGGTAGGTCGATAAGTATGATTTGAAAATGAGGTTGGAGTGTTCTAACGTAGTTTACGTCTCTCCAAGATTCACTGCTTCCGAGGAAACCGTGTAGGAGGACCATTGGAGTGGCATGTGGATTGCCTTCTAGTTCAAAATAAATAGGTTGAGAATTGAAATAGGCGAATGGCATATATTATGAGATAAGTTGATCCTGTTTTAGAGTTGTCATTGTTTGCAGAACTTCTGTTAGACGTAGAAGGATTATTAGTGTTGGTTTAGAATTGGTATATATGAAGCTTCCAATTGTATTTGGAGGTCTTTCTGTTGGTTTTATAGATTTGGCAGATAGACGGGTGTATTCAAACAAGACATTTTCGTTTACTTGTCTGCAAACTGCGAAATGTTGTATGCAAATGGCGATTCCAGTTACTGATTTTGATGTAGATCGGATAGAGACGTATGGGTATGAGGTAGATCAGATAATTGAGGTGTTATCTCCAGTGTTGCGTATCCCCAAGACGATACGTGGGAATGTGGAGAAGAATTACTGGATAAAGAAAAAGCCGTATATTGGAGGTTGTAGATTTTTGGAGGAAGATAGGTGTAGTATTCATGAAGTCAAGCCTTTTGGTTGTAGGGTATTTCCTTTTTCATTTTATTACCGGAGTGATACTTTGGTTGAGGTTTTGGTTCATGAATCCAATATATGTGATGGAATAGAAGAGGAGGATGATGGAAATTCGGTTTTAGAGGAATTAATGGAAGTTTTATTGGAGGAGATGGAGATAAGAGATAGGTATTTTGATACTCATAAGAATAAGATATAGAGATGGTAAATGAAATCAGAGAGATTGTAGAATTTGTTAAGTTTACAAGATATAAGTTAAATTGTTATAGAAATGATTATGTGTATGAATGAAGAGCATATCGATCAGGTAGATTGGGATATTTTGTATGATTTAAGAAAGAATGCAAGGATGACACATTTTGATTTATCTGAGAAGTTGGGTATTAGTGTTGAGGAGGTAAATCAGAGGATCAAGAAGATGGAAGACATTGGATTGATTTTGGGATATACAGTTGTACCTAATTTCAAGAAGCTAACGAATAGGATAACGATATTTGTTGGGATTACACGAGATGAGAATTCGGGAGTTGATGATTTGACGTTAGCGGAGAAGTTAACCAATTTACCAGATGTTACAGAGGTGTATAATTTGGTTGGGGAGTTTGATATCTTGATGAAGGCAAGATTATCGAATATAGATGATTTGAGTTCTGTTTTTATCAATCGTGTTCAAAGGGTGAAGGGAGTGAGACGATGTGTGATTTGGGTAACACATCACACGGCGATGGAGGAGTTGGGTACTACAGCATTTAATTTCTCTCGTTTTTGATTTTGTTAGGTATAATTGATATGAGTATGTGTTGAGATGAGTAAGTATTTTCTATAATTTTTGTCTGATAATTTGATTTTTTAATGTTATAGCGTATTTTAATGATTTTATGTGGTATAAAAATAAGTTGAGTATTTAGTGTGATTTTGTCTGAAACTAATAATTTCATGAATTTGAATGGTATTTACTCTATTTTTTGAGTGTTGGTTTGAAAGGGTAAATAACTGGTTATTGGATTATTTTGAGGTATTATTCCATAATTTCTTGTAACTTTCAAATATATTTTGATTCGTTTGAAGAGAGTACTGTTTCCATGTTGTTTTTTTGTAATTATTTATTGAATAAATTTGTTGTATATACATAAATTACATTGTATACATTCTTTTGTATATAATAGTTAATGGTTTATCTAATCAACCAGATATAAATTCATCAATACAATGAATACATTGTTTGTTCTTAATAATTATAGCCATATTTAGCAATATAGAATGCACACATTATTTAAT
>JAOUKW010000033.1 GCA_029882335.1 Candidatus Heimdallarchaeota archaeon
TCGAATTATATAATCCTCCAACATAAATCAACGGTTTTCCATTTACTGTATTTCCTTCAACTAATTTTTGTTGCCAACTAGCCAAGGGATCTGCTTTTACAGTTAAAGAAGCCCGAATTAAAGTATTATTAACAACGATGTTATCACCTTTTGATCCCAGTGAAATACCATAAGTGCCACCACCATCGATTATGTTGTCAATAAAAGTGTTATTCCCATCTCCAATATATATTTCAATTGCGGATTTTGCTCCACCTGCATCTATTAATGTATTATTCCTAAATTCATTAAAACTTTTATCAAATGTACTGTATATTCCTGAGTAAGTTATATTGTTGAAATTGTTAGAATGAATGGTTGTATTTGATGTCTTGTATAAATACGCCCCATATCCATTTATATTATCAAAAGTACTATTCACTATCATGCCATGTGTTACATTATTAAGATAAATAGCTTTCGAAGTGCTTCCAAGATTATGAAATGAGGCATTTGATATTACAAAGTACACAGTAGTATGTTGTATTGTTATTAAGTCACCAGATATTCCATTATAATAGAAATCATCGATAACATAAGGTGATAAACTACTTCCATCTCCAGAAGATGCGACACTTGCTAATTCAGAATTGCTACTTACAATTACAAGTGGTGAATTGCCTTCTGGTATTGGTATATTCGGAATTACTGTTTTTTTATCTGTTTTATTGTTTTGATTTTCTCCAATAACTATTGAATTGCCACTGATTTGTGTTGCAATCAAAATAAATAGTAAGATAATTGGAAATTTACGGTATTTCATGTATTCACTTTACCTTTGCAAGCTTCAAAAATTGCATTAACTTATAATTATTTGTATTCATGAGAGTATTTTTAATTAATCAACAATTTTATCTAATTCCTTGTACTAATAAGGTATAATTGCATTTTATTTGGTAATGAATTATGAATATCTGTGACTTTGTCGCTTGTGAAGTCCAAATTCTCATAATTAAACTCATTAATAGTATTACTAGGTAAATAAAAGGATAATGAAAAGTTATTTGAGTTATCCATTGATATAATCATTACATAGTTTATTATTAATAAATATAAAATTACTATTATTTGTATCTTTTTAATATTCATGGTTATACAATCACTTATATGAATTTTTAATAAACACCCTAGTTCCAAATATCAATATTATAAATACAATTTTAGTTTCATGTGTATTGGTATGAAACATGGTTGTACTAAATCACTCAATGATCCAACCTCCTCCACCTCCATCTGCTTTAGTGCATCTATCTCCACTATCTAGTGAATCTAATACCTAAACTAACATGAATTCTAAAAGAGTAAGAGATATGTGTAAAGTTCATTAGCACATTTGAGCTATAATTGATACATATTTCTTGTCTATTATGGATGCTGGTATCAATAACACTACACCACCATCTTAAGTAGTTCTGCTGATTTTTATTATGCTCATACATATTTACAATGAAAACTTACTCAATATTCTTAGATCGTACTATTTTGGATTATTACACCTGATATTACCAAAATGTTAAAGGTTCTAAATACTATTACAATTGTATGAAAAAATTTGCGAGATCCAGTGAGCAAATAAAAAGACAAATTGATGCTTCAATGGGAAGAATTGAACCTGATTTATTTATCACCGGAGGAGACGTGGTAAATACTCTTACAGGAGAAATCTACAAGACTGATGTTGCAATTAAAGATGACCGAATAATTAGACTGGGAGATATTACCGACTTAAAGGAAAAATATGGACAGACAAAAGAAATTGATGCGAGTAATAAATATTTAATTCCTGGATTGATTGATAGTCATTTACATACAGAAAGTACATTATTAGGCCCAACTCATTTTACTCAAATCGCGCTACCCAGGGGAACAACTACAGTAATTGTTGATCCTCATGAGATTGGTAATGTGCTGGGCATTCCGGGATTGAAATTGTATAGTGAAGAGGTGAAAAATTTACCACTTGATTTCTTAGTAGAAATTCCCAGTTGTGTACCTGCAGCACCTACATTGGAAACAGGTCCCAACATCATTAAAGCAGAGGAATATGTCGAATTACTTAAGGATGATAATTTTATCGCATTGGCTGAGATGATGAATTTCCCAGGTGTTATCCATGCTGATGATGAGGTAGTTGCAAAACTAGCCTTTGCAGAACAAGCTGGAAAAACCAGAGAAGGACATGCACCCGGACTAACTGGAAAAGAATTACAAGCATATTTAACTTCTGGAATTAGTTCCGATCATGAGGCATTTACTATTGCAGAAGTAATAGAAAAACTTAGATCCGGTTGTAAGATTCAACTAAGAGAAGGTAGCTTTGCCAGAAACCTGGTGGAATTGGCAAATGGTATTAAGTCTCACATGCCTGATGCTAAAAATCCATGGGATCAGGTAATAATATGTTGTGATGATAAACATGCGGACGATATTTTGTATCATGGGCATTTAGATCATTCTCTACGATTATTGGTGAATGAGGTCGGCTTGGATCCAGTTACTGCAGTTCAGATATGCACACTAAATCCTGCAAGACATATTGGTTTGCCAGAATTAGGAGCTATTGCTCCGGGTAAAATCGCAAATATAGCTATAGTCGAGGATTTGAAGAATTTTAATGTAGTTGATGTTATTGCTAAAGGTAAACATGTTGCACACAACAATACACTACTTGTTGAACTACCCTCACCAACCTATCCCGATTGGGTTTTAAATACAGTCAATCCCAAATATCTACCAAGAAAGGAAGATTTCTTTATTGAAGGTCCCAAATCAGTGGAAAAGGGGACGGTACATGCACATATTATTGGAGTGATCGAACATAGTCTGGTTACTAATCATTTCATAGAAGAAGTGAAAATTGAGAATAATCGAGTTGTATTAGAAGATGGTAGAGATTTGGCTTATTACTTCCTTTTAGATCGACATGGAAAAACAACTCACTTTGCAAAATCACTGGTTAAAGGATTTAATTTTCAAGTACCTGCTGCAGTCGCTTCAACAGTAGCACATGACTCTCATCAACTGCTAATGACTGGAAACGATGCTGCTTGTATGGAATTTGCTATGAATACATTAGTAGAGTCAAAAGGAGGTCAAATTATAGTAATGAAGAATAATGACGATTCATTTGATTATAAATTATTACCCTTGCCTTATGCTGGATTGATGTCTATTGAAAAACCTGAAATTGTAGCGGAAATAATGCTGGAAATGAAGGAATTTTCTCAAAAAGTATGTCCAGGAATATCTGAACCATTTATGAGTTTGAGTTTTATGGCACTTCCAGTTATACCCAAGTTAAAACTTAGTGATCTTGGCCTGGTAGATGTAGATAAATTCGAGGTAATCGATATATTCAATTAATTACAATTGAAAATAATATTTAATTAAATAATGTATGAATAAAGATCATCGGACCTCTTGTTGAGTTTTTTAGAGATTATATATTGTCAACATTCAAGTTATTTTATTTGAGATTATGGAGATTACCCATTCTTCCGTGAAGGTGTGGTATAGAAATTATTTTGTTCCTTTGTAATTATCCATTCTAACAATATGTGCTTTTTAAATTGGTAATACCAATTAAGTTTGAAGCAACATTTAATTTTGGTGTAAGTAATATGAATGATGATGAGTGCATAAAATTCAATCAAATATTTGGTATTAATTCGAATGCTGAATTTATGATTAGTAAGCTACTGCACTCATTAAATAAGAAAATACTTAATCGAACGGAATTATTTGGAGTTTTAAATGGAATAGGAAACTGTAGGCAAAAAATAGGTTGTATGTATGGTTGGCTTAATAACCAATTCGATTCAAGCATGTTGCAATTTTGCCCCCTAAATTTACAGTCGACAGGTCGGAGATCCGCGTTTTCCAAGTGGCGATTCTCGCAGTCACTTTTTTCTAGACCATTGCATGGAGGTCTGGAGATGATAAAAACATAACGGTCGCAATTGAGAAATACCTAGTAATAGGATTGAAACGACGCTTCAGTGTGATGAATATCGAGTTTTTGAGCAGGAGTCGCAATTGAGAAATACCTAGTAATAGGATTGAAACAAGTATGACAGATAAAAAAGGAAAATCAACTAAAACTAGTCGCAATTGAGAAATACCTAGTAATAGGATTGAAACATGAGAGGTAGACCAGTTGATCTAGAAGATTGGAATGCAAAGTCGCAATTGAGAAATACCTAGTAATAGGATTGAAACATGATATTATCAGACATAAGTGTATTTGAAAAAGTTAAAGTCGCAATTGAGAAATACCTAGTAATAGGATTGAAACTAACCACGAGGAGCTACAATAAGTATAAATTGTTTAACATGTCGCAATTGAGAAATACCTAGTAATAGGATTGAAACCCAATTGATTATACAATTAGGAGTACAGCACCATATTGTCGCAATTGAGAAATACCTAGTAATAGGATTGAAACACACTTGCATACAAACCAATTGGTTCTAGATCTTCGTAGGTCGCAATTGAGAAATACCTAGTAATAGGATTGAAACAAAGAAGATGAAGAAACAGGTTTAACAGAAAATTGGATGTAGCAATTGAGAAATACCTAGTAATAGGATTGAAACAAATATGATATTAAAGGAATGCAAGCAAAACGATCAGAGTCGCAATTGAGAAATACCTAGTAATAGGATTGAAACCAAGTAACTGTTACAACAGACGGAACAGTGACAACAACAAGTCGCAATTGAGAAATACCTAGTAATAGGATTGAAACGTAAGAGGACTGAACTATGAGAGAAAAGGTAATTAAGTCGCAATTGAGAAATACCTAGTAATAGGATTGAAACCTAGTCGAACTTTTGGGACAAAAAGATAAGGATTTAGTAAGTCGCAATTGAGAAATACCTAGTAATAGGATTGAAACACAAATCTTTGAGATTCTGAAATATCACTTAGAACAGACGTCGCAATTGAGAAATACCTAGTAATAGGATTGAAACAAATTACCTTACAAATGGGAAGTATTCCTTCCAAATGATGTCGCAATTGAGAAATACCTAGTAATAGGATTGAAACCAAGTAACTGTTACAACAGACGGAACAGTGACAACAACAAGTCGCAATTGAGAAATACCTAGTAATAGGATTGAAACGTAAGAGGACTGAACTATGAGAGAAAAGGTAATTAAGTCGCAATTGAGAAATACCTAGTAATAGGATTGAAACAAATTATAATCGATTGCTGCTGTAGAACTTAAAGTATTAGTCGCAATTGAGAAATACCTAGTAATAGGATTGAAACTCCCGCAGCCCAAGCCTCAGGGTAATGTTTCTTGATAAGTCGCAATTGAGAAATACCTAGTAATAGGATTGAAACACGTTCATTGCATTTGCTAATACCGAAGCATTGCATTGTCGCAATTGAGAAATACCTAGTAATAGGATTGAAACAAATTACCTTACAAATGGGAAGTATTCCTTCCAAATGATGTCGCAATTGAGAAATACCTAGTAATAGGATTGAAACTATATACCTTAAGACAAAGAGTTATGAATTAAGTACAAACGACTAATATTATTCAATTTCAAGCTCTCCCTCTTGTAATAATTGGAATGAGAATTATTAACATTGCAAGTTAGCTAATTTGTTTAATTCTTTTTGATATCGATGCTTGAATACCTTCAGCTCCATCCAAATATATTAAACAAAAATACTCATTAAAATAAGAATTTATTTTTTAAATTTTAGGTGAGTCTTTCACCCAGCAACTATTTATTTTATAATTTTCTCTTTGTATTTTATCTAAAGACCAGATAAAACCTCCACGATATAATAGAGAATATGAGGATAATTAGTATTACCTGCAAGATCGGATGATTTATAGTTTTATGCTGTTCTATACAGTGGTTACATAACATTGATTGATTATGAACTGTTTCAATATTACAAATAAAGTCATTACAATTATTACATATTTGAGTTGAAATGTTATTACTGTGTGTATTACAAGAAAATTTACCAACATTCAATAAAATGTTATTTCTTATTTCTGATCGAAATGAAATTTTATCCCTAATGTAATATGTAATGGATGAAACTAAAATGAAGAATAAGAAGATTTTAAAATAGAGTTGTTGATTTTTATTGAGATATATATCAAAAAAATACATTTGTGTGGTTATTAGAAAATAAAAAAGACTAACCACAATAATACAGATCAATATTGATGTTTTAGATTGTTTATTTAATTTTAAATTTTGACAAAATAAACATAAATTTACATCATAAATTGACGATGTTTTATCATTTATATTTTGCAATTTACATAAGGGGCAGTATCTATCAGAAATGTATTTCATACTATTCTACTTCATTTGGTTTAATTAGGCAATTCTAAAATAAAAATTTAATTATTTAAAAATGCAATTATGATTAATATTGTATGTGGTTGGCAACATTGGTATTTATACTTAGTTTAAATAAATAAAGATCAAGAAAAATATTTCAATGATCTATATATATTAATAAATAATGACAAAGGTATGCATAGTTCAATAATAATGTTTTATTTATTGAGTAGAAGTAGTTTATAATAAATGCAAAAAATAAAATAAAATTTCAAACTATATTATGTAATATGATCTTGATTGGAATTCCATATTAAATTCAAGGAAATCAAGAAATCAAACAAATTAATGTTGAAAATTACAAAATAATTCAAATTGGTACTTCAGTTATAGGATTGAAAGCTGGGAATACGTATAAGATCATACGGCAAAATTCAAGTAAAATCGCAATTAACAAATACTAATGTCATATTAAAACTAGTATAATTTGATTTTCCATTCAATATTCAATAAAATATCTGATATAATTTACAGAAATTACGATAGTTATTTCATCCATCCTTTTATGTTAATACCTATCTTAATGTGCACTATTAGCGAAGCATTATATTTGACCTTAAGCATAAATTAATAATCGACTGTTTAACTACAGTAATTATGGGCATTGTAAAAATTCTATTCATTTATCATGTAGATGATGAAGTCAGATCTATTATATCTGCTGGTTTAGAAGATGTAGAGAATAAAATACAATTAATTTATCCAGAAGATCTATCTAAGGGGAATTTGGAGTTATTGGGGAGAGATGCCGATTGTATTATCGGAAGGGGGCCATGGTTAGAGTTATTAGAAAATGCGGATAAACTAAAGTTGTACATCCAACCTGGAACTGGTATAGATCGTTTATCTATAACCATGAAAAACTATTCCAAGTATAAAGATATAATAATTACGAACATTCATGGTAGTGCGTATTCGTGTGCTCAACATTCAGTGGCGATGTTACTCACTTTGACGAATAAATTATTCGATCATCATAATAATATGATTCAGGGCAAATGGAGAACAAACAAGCCACAATCAACAGGATTGCGAAACGTCACGGTTGGTTTATTGGGTTATGGTCCTATAAATCAATTTGTACATTCATTTTTACGTGGATTTGAGATTGACTTTGCAGTGTTAAAGCGTAGCTGGAGTAATGATGACAATTCGATTGGAATAAACGAATCTCATAAATTTACTAAAGCTCAAATTGATGAATTTATGGAAAAAGTTGATATTGTAATGATAGCTGCACCATTAACATCAGAGACGGAGGGTCTAATCGGTAGTAGACAACTCGAGTTATTAGGATCTGATGGCTACTTAGTCACGGTGGCTCGAGGTCCGATTGTTGACCAACAAGCACTATATGAGGCATTGTATCATCAAAGGATAGCCGGTGCTGGGCTTGATGTATGGTATAATTATTCTCCAGAAGAGGTAGATGGTAAAAGTTATCCCTATGACGAAAACTTTCCTTTTCATAAATTAGATAATGTTATTTTATCACCTCATCGTTCTCATTCTCCGTCGAATCAAAATTTGAGGTACCAATCGATATTGCATAATATTCGATGTCTAGCTCTTGGTGAATCAAATTATGTAAATATTGTAAATATCGATCAAGGTTATTAAGCTAGGTAATAATTATTGATGTAGACTAAATAAATACCATTAATACAATTATTAGTATAACAATTAATGTAATTTTATCTAAATCATCAGATTTGTTTAATATATTAACATCTAGCTTGAAAAATTAGATGATATGTCTGCTTAGCCTCTTTTTTAACAAGTGTGCTAACATTAAATTGAGTAAATTGGTATTTTGACCTCTTTTTTCTATGGTTCAGGGCAAATGTAACATAAAAGATGTATACAAATTGTGTATATATTTTTCGTTTTAAAATTTGGTTATTGAATTATTTTCTTAAATTAAGGTTGTTTTTATTAGGGTTTATTTTTTCGAATTCTTCTGGTAACTCCACCTATTACTACTAATCCTATAACACCAGCTGCTACTGCTTGTGGGTTGTCTGTTAATCCTGGTGGTAACCAACTAGGATTATTACGGGGATTATTTGAATTTCCAGGATTATTTATAGAAGAACTATTCGAATTATCAGATCCAGCATTATTTTTAATTTCAAATACATCAGAGATGCCAACAGAAGCTAAACCTATTTCATCAATGGCAATTACCTTGATCTTATAATCAGTACCGTCTGTATATAATGTTGTATTCAGTGAAAAAGAATTTTCGGCATTAAAATTTGTGAGGACATTCCAGGTATTTCCATTATCAGGTGAAATATATAATGCATAGTACACAATATGATGGCTAGAATCCACTGCATCAGTCCATAAAATTTCCTTCGTATTTGATAATACTTCTCCCGAACTCGGTGTTATAAACGTAGGTGCTGATATCAAATGATTTGGTGTAGTTCTAGGTTTCAAATCATCAGTGGCGATTAACCCACCGATTTCATATAAAACATCGACAATACCATCTGCATCCTCGTCTGGTGAAGTCCACTCATCCCAATAATTTAATTCATAAAAACAATATCCAACTAAATCAATTGCCTGTTGAGAATTACTTGAATCAGCCCCATTTTGATATAAATCATTATACTTGATGGAATATACCCCTGTACTTCGATATACAACAATAGCTTCATAATCATTTTCTACAAATGTATTGTTATAGATGTAATTAAAATTGGAAGGTGTAAATGTTGTAGATGTATGATCGTTAAGTAATATTCCGAAATAAGAATTATATGATATATTATTTTGAAGTATTTTATTATTATGTGAATAAAATTGGGTGTTTATTCCAAATAGGTTATCGACGATGATATTTAATATTACAGTAATATTTGAGGTACTTGATAGAGAAATACCTTCTTTCGCATGATTAATTAGGTTTGATTTAATTAACGTATCAATTGTATTGGTTAAGTAAATTCCTCTGATACCAATATTGTCAATAATATTTAAATTAGATGCACCTTCTATTTCCAAACTCCCTATATCTGGATAATATGGAGTTGAAGGAGTATCGATATTACTTTCTATAATATTTCCTTTTATTGTTACGTCTTCATAACTTCCATATTTTAATCTCGCGAAATGTGAATCAGTGAATCGGTTATTTTCAATAGTTATGGTAGTACAGAGATTATCATCACAATCATAATCAATTACTGATTTTCGATATAACTCATTAAGTTGATGATAAAAATGATTATTACTAATTGCACTATTATTTACCTTGTAAAGATATAATCTTGTATTTTCTATCAGGTTGTCATGAATATCAATTGAATTCGTCTCTCTGAGTATTAACTCATTATTTTGAAATTCGTTATTATGAATGTTCAGATTTGAGGTGCCAAAACTAATTATTGATCTAGCATCGTGAAATATTTGATTTGCAATTTCGACATTATATGAATTACTAATTATAATTTGACCATAGGTATTTGGACTAGTAACATTGACATTACTTTGATTTTTTATATATAGTAATTTTTTCCCATTAACAGTATTGAATTCATCTATATTATAGTCAATATTAAACGAATTTGGTAAAGTTGTGGTGGTGTATATATTTCTAGCTAGAGTATTAGAATTTAATGTTGTTTGATCTGCTTGGACGAGATTCATAGATATTAGACTATTTTCTTGTACTACATTATTTGATATTATTGTGTTATTTGAATGATATACTTCAATCGGATATTTCTGTGAAATTAGGTCGCTGTTAGGCTGATCTTGAAAATAACTTAAGAAGGTATTATTATTAATTGTTATATATGCACTTAAACCAATTTTTACATTATACAATGTATTTCTATTAACTATATTTACATTGCTACATCCAATTAATATTATTTGAGATACATCATCAGGAATTATTGGATTAACACAATTTTCGTTATAATATATCGGACGATTCAATAATGTATTCCCAGTAAATTGTAATTGTGTATAACTAATACCTATTTCCCAACGTGCACCTATAACACCCATAGAGCCTCCTATTGGGATGGTGAAATTATTATTAACAATTCTAGAGTTATATATATTGGTTGCATGCAGATCAGAATACAAGTTATCAATAAAAACATTTGAATAAATATAAGTATCAGATATTAACCATATATAAAATCCATGTTTATTTCTTTCAAATCTATTATAACCGATATCAAAATTATCAACTTCATATTGCCTAAAATCAATACCAAATGCTAAATTTGAAAAATTATTGTATCCTATACTTAGTTGAGTCTTTAAACAACCAAGACATTTCAATCTAACTCCATGTTCACCAGTGGTAAAATTATTACCAACAATATTAATTTTATTAAATGAAGTTAAATCAATAGCGTGCGTGTTATTTGTAAAAATATTTCTAATTGAAAGTGATGATTTTAAATCTAGTCCAATCAAAGAGTCGGTTACATTAAAAACATCAATTCCAACCATATTATCACTGAAAGTATTATTTGATATAAATAAATTAGAAACAGTATGAAGATATAATCCAATTGTGTTATTGAAGATTTCATTATTTGAAAATCCAACTACAATACCATCAATTAATGTAAATGCATTTCTTGTTTCAGAAATGTGTTGATTAACAATTGAGATATTATTGAACTCTACTAAAATTACTTGACCATATGATCCAGTTATTATTGTATTCAATAAATTAGACGCATAGTAAATTGGTTTATTATTTACAAGGTTACCAATTACAATATTTTGTCTTAAGTGGACTAAACCACTATATTTTTCCAAAACTAAACCTGCATTGGTAAAGGTATTATTAACAATAATATTTTCATTTGAATCTAATAAACGGATTCCACCCAAAGAAGAAACATCAACGCCATTATCATTGATTGTGAATGTATTACGGGTAAAGTTATTACCATGGCTATTAGTAATTACAATACCTTGTGAATTGACAAATTCATTATCAACAAAGATTAGATTTGTTGCAGTTGCATATGCATTATTTTCTACAAAACTGTTGATAAATGTATTTCCAATAAGGTCAACATTTGATACAGTAAACATATGTACTCCTCTATAAACATTATTGAAAACATTATTTTCAATAACGATATTTGAAACATCCATTAAAGTAATACCCGAATATGTAGATCCACTTACTCCCCCAAAATAATTATTTCGGAAAGTGATGGCATAACTTACACTTGAAATTTCAAATAGAGGTAAATATGAATTCGTAATATTGAAATTTTCAATAATAAATGGGTCTGAAATAGATCCAGAGCCACTCAATCCATATGTACTGGCAAATTCATTAAATTCTAAATCTCCACTAATTCTTATTGGTTCCAACATTACATCAAATAATTGTAATTGAGTGGAACTAGAATTAATGTTTAGATTAGCTTCATCCAAACTCATGTAATTGTTCATGTTTGTTGAATTCGTTAACATTATAATAAATAAAAGAATAAATGGTATTCTATATTTACTCCCATTCATATTCCATAATCTTTTGATAACCTTAAAAATATTCATATCATTATTATTAAGTAAAAAAATTATTTAATTTAATTGTGATATTTTTACAAGTATATCCGTTATTATCCCAATATGGTATAATTAGTATACCTAATCTATGATCTTTTACTTTCAATGGTATCTTTCTATATAGCCCTGACGTTGAAATGGGAAATTTACCATAGATAATTTATTAATTCTGAAATTATTGAAAAATTATTCTTCTTCAAGTCCTTGGTTTTGGTTATTAAAGGTTCATATGGTAATTTGCACTCATTGAATAGAAGCTAATTTACGCATAGTCATAGCTATACGCAATTAAAATATACAACCCAATACACATTCTGTTCTAAATGAAAATTGTTATGTCCATCTATTGGTATAATAATGCGAATATACATCGTAGTTATTTACAATTCAATTCATTCGGAAATTTTTTTGCATATCGTCTTTATTTTATTAAATACTTCTTTATATTCTCCACTTGCTATAGGTTCTACATTTGGTAAATATGTTAGAGAAAAATTATCAATTTCATTACGGATCTCTAAAATGTCTTGATAAATGTCTCTGTGAATTGAAAGTGAGAACGTGTTTATACTTGATACTTCTGCTATTGATAAATCCATTTTCAGGCTATTAATCATTTTTAATTGGTATAATGTAAGGTTTTTATCCCATACTGTTAAGGTATGAGTCCGATTTTGGTATCTCATTGCAATATAATCAAATATTTTCTTGTGATTTTCCTTTTTACCAGTTATTATTAGTTCACATAGTGTATTGGTGAATTGAGATGCAATTCTGTTTGCTTTTAAAATATTCATAATTATTACATGAAAACTATCTGGTATTTTTTCCTGTAATAGGATCTGATAAATGTAATTTACATGTTCGGGTATTCCAAAACTGGCTAAAATTTCTCTTGCTTTTTGTGGTACATTTTTAATATATCCATGATTTATCCAACCTGCAATAGAATTATCCCAGGAATCTCTCTCTGGTAATTTTTCGTTCAATAATAGAACAATTTTATCTTGATATGAAGTTAAATTATTTAATAAAATATAATCCATCGCTGCAACTCTAATCCTTTCTGTATATTTGGGGTTAAATACAATTTTTTCAATTAGGTTCGTATATTGAGTATCCCTGGATAAATTAAATTTATCTACAAGAAGTCCAAATGATTCAATAGTAGTTATTAAGCAATTATAAAAATCATTATTGTCATTTTCTATTACCTCATTTTGTAGTATGGTATCAATATTTGTACTGATGAATTTATAACAAAGAGATGCACTGTCGGCATTACCTATTTTACCTAATAAATTAAAATACCACCTGTTATATCCATAATCTAAGTCAACATTAATTTTCTCATTAAGCCATTCCGCATGCCTTTCTTCACAAATCCTTTCTAAAATGTAATAATGGTTCATGTTAGATAGTTTATCTAGTACAAATCTTTCTGGAAATATTTTAATTATCTTAATCATGCGATTATATAAATTATCACGTAAGATAGATCTTTCTTCTCCATCTCTATATTCATCTTTATCTTCAACCTTATTATTGTAGTAGTTAGTAAGATCATTTAAACTATTCTCAATAAATTGATGAAATATTGTTATATTTGATTTAATGTTATTGATGGTTTCTTCATGAAGTTCCTCTAGTTCATCATATCGTCGAAAATTGATGATTTTCTCATCAAATAGATCTATAATTAACCTTCTTGTTTCAATTGTTGTAAAAAATAGATTACTGATGATGTAGGAATTTTCTATGGTATTTGTTGAATTTATTTTATTTATTCCTGCTTTTGCCTCATAGTTTTTGGTATCAAAAAGCAGTATTTTTTCGTATAGATTAATACAATATTCAATATTATTGACTCCAATTACATTTGCAAGTGCTACTGCAGTGTTAACAAAGAATTGATCACTCTCTCGAGTAATTAAGAAATTATAGATTTCATTAATAAGAACTTCTGAATCCTTAAATCCAATAGCTTTTATGATAGAAATTATGTTTTTCATTACCTCCAAATATTCTTTATTAGATTCGTCCGGTTTATTTAATTTTTTATAGGAAGAATACAAATCTTTAATCATATCATCATTAATAAATTCCTGGGTAAATCTTTCTTTGAATTGTCTAAATTCATCGTCCTCTGCATTTGTATTAGGACTAGGATCGCTGATCTGATTTTGTAGTTGGCTAAAAAGGTCTCTTAATTCGTTTATATCATTAGTCTCATGTTTATTTAGCAATGTTTTCAAATAGATTCGTCGGAATTTCCATAAGAATGAAATATTATCATATGTGAGTAATAAATTAACAAGATTTAATGCAAAATCAATATATTTCATTCCTTGAAATATTTCTATAAAGTATTCTATAATTAGCAAATTGTTTTTTGTCTCTTTTACTTGTTTTTCAATTTGTAAGTATATATAATTTAATTCATCTTCATTATATGATCGTCTAGTTAGGTGATATGCAAAATCTTGTAAAATATCGGATGTCTTGGATATTCTCTCATAATTTTGAAAGAAAATGTCAACCGCAGTATTATAATCGTTTGTATTAATCATAGACAGTATTAAGGTCTTCAAAGCTTTTGTGTCGTCTGGTATAAACTTCAATTGCTGTTGACAATATTCAACTGATTTTTCATATCGATTTAATAGATGATAAGCGTATCCTATATTTCCGTATCCATCGTTAAAATCAGGATTCAATTTGATTGCTCTTTCAATATATTCAATTGCCTTTTTCCAATTTTTTTTATACATTTCTACAATACCTAATCGAGACCAATTGTATGAATAGGTATCATTAATTTGTATAGATCTTGTTAAATATGTCTCTGCTTGTTGGTATTGACCTTTGACTAAATAATATAATGACAAATTACTTAAGGCAATGTAATTTTCTTTATCAATTGTTAAGACTTTATTTGCAACTTCTCTTAATTCTTCGTAATTTTTAACTTCAAATAATATTTTTGCCAGATTATTCAGTAATTCTGTATTATTAGGATCTTTATTAACATTCTCTCTAGCTTTTGTTAGCTCATCCATTGATTTAAGCAAAATTATACTATATTTATAAATTTACAAATTATTATGTTTATGAGTCAAAAAAAATAAAAAATTTGAATTTTGTCAAACAATTTATTAGCATTTATCATAATCAATTGTGGTATTGATATTGCTTTAATTTATTGTGGAATTTTACTGTTTAAAGTTATAATTAACTGATATGACTATTGATTGTCCATATAAATATTAATAATGACTATGTCCTGTATTTTATGCTTTGAGAAAAATAGGTTTGCTATAGATTGTATAATTGGTTTGAATTAATTAATGATTATTTCTTTTTCAGAACTTTGTTTCAAACTAACATGTTTTAAAATATTTGAATAATTTAGTTTTATGAGTAAGATAAGAAAAATTCAAAGATATATAATGGTAACAAAAATATTTGTGATCTTGTTAATTTTTAGTATCAGTCTATATTTTTTTGGTAATCTAATATTTGCTTTTATTAAATTTGGAGGGGAAATATTATCCAATGTTGCTAATAATGAATATCTAATTGCATTCTTATCTAATCAAAAATACTTGAATATTTTTTTATTTGCAAATTCAATAATTCTTATTGGTTTATTCTTGTATTTTATTTACTTCTTTGTTAGTAACATCAGACAAAGGGCTTTGAGTTATTATTATGAAAAGGAAAGTGTTAGTAATCCTATACCTGTTAAAAATCTGACCATTTTATTGTTATTAATATTAGTTCAATTGGTCTTAGTCCTTCAATTAGTTATATCTCCCTTTTCTAAGTATACGATTAATTTAAATGCATTGGGAATTTCTAATTTTATTACTAATTTTCCTATTTCTTTTATATTTTTAGTTGATATTGGTATATCGATATTTCTCATAATCTATACTTACAAAAATATTATTCAAAAATGGATGAAAGGAGAAGCTATATTTGAAATTAATGATGATAAGATTTCTTTAAGCATGATTGATCATGTAGTGAATACATCTGATCCAATATTGCGGAATTTAAAAATAACACAGGCATATCATGATTTATGTGTTGGTTTTGCTTTTCTTCTTGGTAATAAAAATGCTAATTGGTCAAATTTTGCATGCTGGGCATCAAAAACAGCTGGAAAATCGATTAGAAAAGATGATTTACCAAAGATTATTCAAAAATTATTTGTTGATAGGTTAAGAATGAAAAAACTATTTGATGATTTTTCTACGGAATTTAACGAACAGATGGATGAAAAGGAAATTATATGGAATATGTATATATTAGGAGTAATTGAGGAAATATCGGATAGTATTGCAAAAGGGAATCTAAAGGTGTTTGAGGAAGTCAGTCCGTTCTTTTCGAAATTTATATTTATTTTTCAAGGAGATAAAGAATTTGATAAAGAAAAATTAGATGTATTCAATACACAATTTGCAGAGGGACACACGTTGAATGGAGGACAAGATTTATTGAAAGAAGCATTGACTCATTATTACCATTCTATGTTCAGTAACTCGGATAAAGAAAAAGCAGAGCTCATTTTGATGGGAAATATTAAAATAGGGTTACACGAACAGATGAGGTTACAAAGTCATATTGAACAGGCAGTAACCGCACCTTCTAGACATGGATTTGAATTAGCAATTCAATCAAAATTTGAGACTATACTACCCAAATTTATATTAAAAAGTAGGGTGCAAGATTTTCTATCTTCGTTAAAGGATGAGATACCTATTCTATGTAAAGAGATAATAACTACAATAATGAAACTAACTTTACCAACGAAAAAAGTAAAATTAAGTTCAGACGCACCTAGGTCTTCATTATTTCAGATGTTTCCGAGTAATTTAAAACAAATAGAAAATCCTGAATTAAAAGATATACTTGAGAAATATGACAAGAATGTAAATTCAATTAGTGGATCTGGTGCAACAGATTGGGTAGATTTAGATGATCGACTTAATTATATTATAGATCTCTTTCGAGCAAACCAACAAAAAGATGAATTATTCTACCCTCCTTTTAATAAAATACAAACCAACACTATCTATGATGGAAAGATACCATCTGGAAGTTTATAATTATGGTATTTAATTCATTTTTTTAATTTTTTAACATTCACCGAATTTAATAAGATAGAACTTGATTGATGATAAAAACTAAATGAAGAACTATTAAAGCATCGAAATAGATATCTAGAATAAAATATCCAAAATTAATTTCTCAATTTTTCTTGATAACTTACTCGGTTATCAATTCGTAATGTAGTTAAATCAATAATAATAATGAATGGAATTCAATACAATTGAAATTTTAAACTTTATACTAAATCTTTTGGATAATGATTTATAAAAGGTTTAAACTTATATTTTGTTAATGTTTTTTATTTTTTAAGTTAATTATGTAGATATTTTATGTTTTAAATTAATTTTGTAATTATTTTATATTTTGATTAATTTTATTTCAGCAAGAAGCTTTCTACTTTAAGGTTTTCTACCG
>JAOUKW010000341.1 GCA_029882335.1 Candidatus Heimdallarchaeota archaeon
CCTACTCGATTAAATAATCTTTCTCCTTATCCAATAGATTTGCATCAGATTCATTCTCCTTATTCTTTTTCCTCTATTAAATCAGAAATGAATGCTATGGCTGATTTATTAGATGATGGAAAAATTAGATCTGTGGGTGTAAGTAATTTTTCTGCAAACAAAATGAGAAAAGCTTATGAAGTATTGGAATCGCGAGGTTATGTATTAGCAAGTAATCAAGTAAAGTACAATATAATGGATAGGAAAATAGAACAAAATGGAGTGATGGATTTAGCTAAAGAATTAGGTATCAGTATTATTGCATATACTCCTCTGGAATGGGGGATTTTAACTGGTAAACTTCACGAAAATCCGAAATTAATAGATTCTAAACCTTCATTTCGAAAGAGATATTTAAAGATGAAACTAAAAAAATCATCCTCATTAATTGAGACATTAACTCTAATCGCAGCAGACCACAATACTAGTGTATCTAGTGTTGCATTGAATTGGATTATCTCATTTAATGGTGATACTGTTGTTTGTATTCCAGGAGCAAGTGCTTCTGCTCAGGTAATCCAAAATGTGCAGGCTCAAAATATATCATTGAGTAAAGAAGATCTTAATCTCATAGATGATGTGTCAAAGAAATTGTAGTTGCTTTTTACGAATAATTTTCTATATTATTACTTTTCAATGAGTAGGTATTGGTTTAATTGCTCCTATACCTCACTCATTAATAACGATTACTCCAGATTATTTTCTAAATGAAGAAATTCAAATTTTCTTGTAGTTTCCAGTAAGTATCTTTATGGGTTTGATGACAATGATTATCCTTTGTTTTGAGGAGGCAATTTCAAATGTATCTGTACTCGTGTATCTTTTATTTAACTTATGTAAATGTTCTTCAGCACCATCTATGATATGTTCATCTACAACTCCCTCAATACTTAGATATCTACCTGGATTGTCAGAGTCGACAATAGATATTGCTACAGGTGCTGTTATTTTCATATTTTTTACTTTCCTTCTACCAATCGCTGAATTTATCATTAAATTTCCTGAAATGTCATTATAATCTACCCAAACTGGGGAAATTTGTAATGTTCCATCTGAATTCTTAGTTGCCAAATGACCAAGATTCTTTCCTTTGACTAAATCAATATATTCATCAGGTATCAAGTAATTTTCTAATTGAACAAGATAAGATAAATGTTTATGCTGTTTAATATACAAATGTGTTTAATATTATTTGCATAAATGAAAAACTGTACTACCTATAAATTCATGGTTAAAGATATTGTAAATGAATGTGTGACAGATATAACTTCTATTGATTAATCATTGAAATTCAAATATTGTAATTAACAAAAGATATCATTTACTTTTTTTGTAATTATGTGCGAAATGTATTTCAGACATTAATTAAATTGATAAATCTAAGCAAAAAAAATGAATTGTGGAATTTCAGTTTGATAAATTCAAAGAGTATATATTGATTGGTATAAACTATGTAATTCTTTTTCAAATATTAATTTATATGACTCGTAAATTATTTGTTTTTAATGGGACAATTTCTTTGTTTTTTATTCCTTTAGGTCTGTCATTAGCATTTGTATTGTATTTTGGAATTCGATACCTACCTTTTATTTTAATAAATCCATTAATCAATACAATTATTTCAGACCGTCCAATAATTGTTATATTATTACTACCACTGATTCGAATGTTTTCTGTTGGATTAGGTTCGTACTTTTTACTATATCGAATAAAGGTTGATCTTTCTTTGATAAAGTTAAAGGATATGTCCTACTTCATTTTTACTTCTATTTTTATTTCAATTACTGCTGGTTCCTTATCTAGTTTATTGTATAGTTATTCTAATATTTTGACTGGGGATATATTAAATTCGATGATCGATTGGATTTTGGGTGATTTAATAGGTATATTAACGGTGGCCCCGATATTTATAATTTATGTTTTCCCACGTTTGTGTGAAACAGTTGAGGTGTTAAATAAATTTAACAAACAATTTCAAAGCGAAGAACTACTAGGGATCATGCGATTGGAAAGGGTAAAACATAAGAGATTAAAATTCACCATTGAAATTATAATAATTTCTATTGTATTTTTCTTCAATTTTCTTTTTGTATCGTATTATATTGTTTGGTTGGTTGTAATAGCTCCTATGCTTTTTATAACATTTAAACATGGTAATTTAGGTGCTGTAAATGCCATTTTCTTTATGAATTTAACCATGCATTTTGCTTTTAATACAACTATCTCCATGCTACGAAATTTAGAAATTCAATTATTTGCAATTATAATTGCTGTATTAATTCTCTATACTGGTTCATTTGTTTCAACAAGCAAATTAGATCGATTGCTTATCATTAATGATGATCGAAATTATCGGACTTTGATGAATGGTGCCCCTGATGCTATCTTTCTTTACACTATAGAAGGTAATTTTCTTGATGTTAATCAAAGGGCAATGGATTTATTAGAATATTCTTACGATGAACTTCTAGGAATGAATGTGATAGATACTATTCCTGAAGACCAGAGAAACGTTAAAAAACCAAAACTAGCTACAATATTAGAAACCTATTCTAGGACGATTGAAAGACAATTAATTACCAAATCTGGCAAAATTATTGATGTTGAGATTAGTGATATTAAATTAAAAGATGGAAGGTTACAAAGCATTGTTCGTGATTTAACCCAAAGAAAAGAGGCAGAAAAAGAGTTGATGGAAAGCCAGCAACAACTACTTCATGCCCAAAAGATTGAAATTATTGGTAAATTAACAAGTACAGTAGCTCACGATTTTAACAACTTATTAACTATTATACTGGGATATTCAACCCGAATAGAAAAAATGTCTAATGATGAAGGTATTATAAATGCTGCAAACCAAATAAATAGAGCAGCCAAACGATCTTCTGATTTAACAAAACAAATTTTGGCATTTAGTCAAAAGAAAGTAATCATGCCTGAAGTTATTAGTGTAACTCAAATATTAGAAGAATTACTACTTATGCTAGAAAGATTATTAGGGTCTAATATTAATTTAAGAGTTGAACTGCATCACGACTTACCAAATATCTATATTGACCGGATTCAATTAGAACAGGTAATTATGAACTTAATAGTAAATGCAAAAGAATCAATAAATGATAAGGGAATTATTACAATTACGACAGATTTAATGACTAAGGATACAATTGAATATGTTTTAGTTTCTGTGGAGGATACTGGTATTGGTATGAGTCATGATACAATAGAAAAGGTATTCACACCTTTTTTTACAACTAAAGAAGAAGGTACAGGCCTTGGGTTATCATTAGTACATGATATAGTTACAAAAAATAATGGCTATGTTGAGTTTTCGTCTGAATTAGGATATGGTACTCGATTTGATGTGTTGCTTCCTTCTGTAAAAGAAAAACTGATTAAATTAGAAAGCATTGAAATTGCAAAATTACAGAAAAATAAGAAGGGTAAAATTCTATTAATTGAAGATGAAGAAGGAGTAAGAATACTTATTAGTGCAATGTTGCAAGATTATAATTATGAAGTACTTACTGCAGAAAACGGTATGGAAGCCATTGAGATTTCCAAAAAAAATAAAGATATCAACTTAATAGTTTCAGATGTCATTTTACCTGATATTAACGGATTTTTAGTGGTAAATGAATGTGTATCTTTTATAGACAAAACTAATGTAATTATCATGTCTGGTCATGTTGGAGATTTTACAAAGTATGATCTTTCCTATCAATTTACTTTTATTTCAAAACCTTTTAAAATTAATGAATTTCTGCTCGCAGTTGAAAATAATTTAGAATAATACTTTAATTGCATCTTTGAGATGATTTAATTTAATTTCTTTCATATTTTTCTACGTAGATCTTTCAATTAGTTGATCTCATACTAATCTAAGCTTTATACACTAAATTACAGAAAATACTAAGAAGGCAAAATAGATGAAATTCTGTGCTTAATAGTGTCAAATCATGAAACCTCCCTCCCACTTAAGTAATAAAATAATTTGAGAACTTATCCTATTTATTATTTCTTACCTTTCTTTACAGTTTTCTTATCATTAGATTTTTTATCGTCGGATTTATTAGACATTATATTTCACCTCTAAATAACAATGCGTATTCCTAGAATTTAAACATTATCAAAATAGTTAAAAAAAAGATAAGAAACTTAAAATATCTAATAAAAAATAAAACTTATAAAGTAATTTATAAATAAAATAAAAAATAATTAAAAAATTAGCAAAAAAGAGTAAAAATTAAAAAAATATTTAGTAATATGGTAAACCTTTCAAAAGATTAGTTTTTTTAATATTCATAATCTTCGTCATCATCGAGATACTTATCTTTTAATGGCTTTGTTGTCTTTTTTGTATTCTTGGGTTGGGGTTTTTTGGTATTTTTATTGTTTTTATTTTGACTCAAATTTGATTCACCTCTACTAGACTGATTGTACTCTGAGAATTTAAATATTTGCTCATTAGTAAAATTATTTAAAATTT
>JAOUKW010000342.1 GCA_029882335.1 Candidatus Heimdallarchaeota archaeon
ATTTATTCAGTATTGTTTATTGAGTATTAGTTTTGTGCGAGTACTTAGAAGTGAAATTCGATGCAAGAATTACTTAACAGGTATTACTATACAAGTATTTCATTCTCCAGCAACATCATTATGACTGAATCTCTTTCATTTTTACTCATATGCTCAGAGTAATCCTCAAAGAAATCAATCAAAGAGATTGCTACCATCTCCTCATGTGAAAAACTAGGAAGTATCTCACCATTCCCAAGATTATATGTAGACTGATATTCCAGTCTCATTGTAAGTGGACAATAAATATCACTATTTATTGAGTTCATCTGATGGGATGAGTGTATTTGATTAGTTGTTTGATTTGTTGTTATCATACATATGTTATTGGTGTTATTGTATAAATATGTTTGTGTGTTATTATGAATTTCTGAAAAATTCTCATAAATGAGCAGATACAAGATCTATGTACAAGAATTAGATAAGATCGTATTGTTCACGGAGTTTTCTAATTGGATTAATCGCCTCGTCATTTTGATGCCTAATTGACTCCACATCATTACCCACAATTTTTGCCAATGTATCTAATTCAGGTATATACCATTGACTATTGGATTCTGCAAGTATTTTCCCTTCTTCGTTGCTTATTTTTGCATATACCTCCAATTTTTTATCTTCATCAGAGGTAATCTCACTTTCAATACGTAACAACGTATTTGTAGGTACAGGTTTAAGATATTTAGTACTTAGTTCTATTGTTAATCCAGTAGTTAATTTATGAGATATGACAGTCCAAGCAGATATTTCATCCAACATGGTAGAAACTATACCTCCGTGAGCGATGTCACGAAAACCAGTAAATCCATCTGGAAGGTAATATTCGGTATAACAACCTTTGTGTGTCATCCAAAATTCCATATTCAATCCCCTTTCAGAACATCCAAAACAAGTACTTCCCCATTTATTTGGGATTTTAAATAGTTTATCTGACATAATACTTCATATTTTTACTCATTTCTGATTTATATAATGATTATTATCAGGGCTATTGATTAATTGCCATATCTTTTAGATACCTTTTATCTCAACAATCCCCTCAACAGCATAATGATCGGATAAGTCTAACTCTCCGAATAAACCCACAGGCAGCCCAAGAATAAACCGAACTAAATGACAAGTCACGATGACTGGAAAGAACAAGACTGTGAAGAATGAAGATAAATAATACCACAGCCAATGTCTGAAATGAAGATGTGTATTCTTCTTTCTATCCTTGGATATATTACCAGTATTTGGTTTTTTAATTTTACAACTTATTGGATGTATATTTTCAGAGGTAAGAATATAATCATATCTATAATTTTTCATCGGTGCAATTATCGTCGTATTATTCACATTCCAAGTGTATCCGGGTTTCTCACTTATATCGTATAACTCAGACCATACATCTACTAATCCAGGAAGGGTTTCACGCATATAGCCATATTCCCCATCGTGATTATTATCAAAGAGATTAAAATCACCCATCAAGATTGTTGGTTTATCAATAGTCCAATGATTTTCAATAAATTGCCTTAATTCTTGAAGTTGTAATTTTCTTATTGATCGTTGATGTTTTGTATTTCCCCATTGAAGATGAGTGAGAAACACGCCCACACGTGTACCATTACAATCTAACTCTGCAAATAGCACACCTTTACCTGCATATAAGGTAAATGGAAAAAATATTTTGCCTACATTATTGAATTGTAACACCTCAGATCGAATTATAGGATATTTTGAAACCAAAGATAAACCTGCATGTAAACGTGGAAAACTATTATTACCAAATGAATCAGTTGAAAAGGGATAATTTTTCTTAATTACTCCATTGCCAATCAAAATTTGTTTTAAACTGGGTAAATAAACCTCACACAATCCAATTACATCTGCCTGACTCTGACTCAAGAAGGACCTAATGAAGTGTGCTCTCTCAAATTCACCCCTACTAGGAAACATCATCCGAACATTATAGTTGAGTACTTGTATTTTTACCAACCCATTCACCCAACATTAGCATATAAACTCAAATACTATATATAAGTAATTAATCATGTATGAAATTATTACTAATTTATTTTATCAAGCCATTATCTATTTGATATATCAACTTAAAGAATTATAACTGGGTTAATTTACCGCTTTCGGCCATTATCGTTCCATCTTTGACCACATAACGCAAATTATTCAAGTCCTCCAGAACAGCAATATTGTCCAACGGATTCTGATTTAATACTACAAAATCAGCTATTTTACCCACTTCAATTGATCCCAAGGACTCTTCTCTTCTAATTGCCCGGGCTGCATTGATTGTTGCCGTTTGAATTGCTTGTATTGGTGTCATTCCAACGTTACTAACCATCAACCCTAATTCCTTAGCTGAATGGCAATGCTCACCACCAACAGGTGCATCAGTGCCAAGAGCAAAATTCACACCCTTTTCAAAAGCCATTTTATGACATTCAACCATCTGTGTAGCCACAAAACGTCCCTTTTCTAATACTTCAGGAGGAAATTGTTTTTCCAATTCAGGTGGCATATTTATCAAAAATGTAGCTGCTGATTGAGTAGGTACTAAATAAGTACCCCGTTTTATCATCTCATCTGCAGTTTCTTCCTGAATTAGAGTCCCATGTTCTATTGTCTGAATACCAGAGACTACAGCATTGTAAATTCCCTGATTGCCATGAGCATGGGCTGCCACGTGCATACCTAAACGATCAGCCTCCGATGCCATTGCTTCTAACTCTTCCAATCTCCATAATGATCGTTCTACCTTAGATTCCTGCCCGTGTAATACTCCACCTGTCGAAGTGGTTTTTATAAAATCAGAACCACTTCTCTTCCGATCTCTCACTGCGTGTATTACTCCATCAGGACCACTCAATACCTCAAATTCCTCTTTTTCCGCTCGAATAAGATCCTCAGGTCCAAATGCTTCCTGATCTCCGTATTGACCAATCGTATTTTGAGCAACCAACAATCGTGGGCCATAATACATCTTTTGTTCAAATACCCTTCGCAAATCAGCACCCCAGGTGGCACCAGAACCACAATCCCGAAGTGTGGTAAATCCAGCAGGAACATATCGTTGAGCTCGATGTAATGCCAGGTATGCTCTCATTGGGTCTTTTACCTTGAGAAATGCAGAACCAAAATTAGCCATATCCTTATGAGCGAATTCAAGATGAACATGAAGATCCATTAAACCAGGAATAACATATTTATTACTTACATCAATTATTGTATCTCCATCTTGTTTCTCAAATCCTCCCTCATCACCAATCCATTTGAATTGATTCCCTTCACTTACAATTGTACGATTTTCCTCTAATTTCCCATTCAATACATTTAGGACACTTGCACCTGAAAATACCAATCTTTCCATAATTATCGTTTAATAATCAATAATAATAAACTTTGTTTCTCTAGAAATTAATTGTGCATATTTATAGCAAGCAACTGCCTTAATATATCAAGAATTATTTGATTTCAATTTATGTTAATAGAATTATTGATAATAATTGATTATCAATCATCTAATTTTATTTTGTATAGCAATATTGAATTATTATAGAGAAGAATTAGGAATATTAATAAAATTATCTTTGTTTTAACCTAGAAATATGAAATCCAATGTATTTTAAAAAACAGTTAGTTATAGATAAGACAAATTGGTAATCTCCACTAGTAGTCTAATTCGACAATCGAATACAATCTTAGTTTAATCAATTAATTAATTAAAATATGAATTAATAAATCCGATCAAATATACGAGAGAATAAAGAGCGATACGAACAGATGACAAATATATGTAAACATAATAGGCATCTATCACAAATTTAGTCAGAGATATTATTTTCTTGTTTAAGCCGTTGAAAGTATAATGTATATAGAAAAAAGATTGGACTTCCCCTAGCAAATCTTTCTTAACTAATCGATCGCTTTTTTTAATACCACTAAAAATACCAATTAGAAGAAAAATGGTTGTTACTGAATTAAAACACGATAGTCATCACGGTGGTCACACTCTCGGCCCTCTTGCGATAGGTGTACGAAACAAATATGTCAACAAATATGATGATGTAACCTACGATGAAAAAAAGAGATTATATTTAGAGGCTAGAAATGACCCAAGATGGCCACATAACATTTATGGATGTTACGAATGTGGTATTTGTGTTGCTGCATGCCCATCTGCAAGATTTTATGATTTCTCACCACGAAAATTTGCACAAGCAGCCAGTAGAGAAGACTTCGAACTTCTATATGAAATGATGAATGATGACGTTTGGGAATGTAGTCAATGTTACAGCTGCACTCGATGTCCAAGACAAAACTCACCCGGAGGAATCATCACTCTACTCCGTGAAGTTGCGGTAAATAATGGACTATCCACTGCAAGAAAAGCAATGGAAGGCTACGAACGTGTTATTTATAAAATCATGGCTACAGGAACTCAGGTAACACCAGACATGCTCAAGCCAGATGCATTTCCTGATTGGGGCA
>JAOUKW010000034.1 GCA_029882335.1 Candidatus Heimdallarchaeota archaeon
AAGGAATAACGTTGTTAATACCCATCCAACTATCATAAAAAAGTCAATCAACCATCGGTTTCTATCAGAAATGTCAGAACCTTTCATGTTCAGGCTTAATCCTGCCAAACCAATAGCATATGGTACTATAAATGCAGAATATGATAGGAAGGCTATTGGAGGGTGAAGCTGCTGCCAAAAATTCAGTAAACTTGGTGTTAGACCTAATCCATCTACTGGATTTAAATCATGAGTTTCAAACATATTTGGTCTTGATGATAAAGAAAACATATTTGTCAAAGCATTAAAGAAAATCAGTATTGTAGTGGTTCTTTTTTCAAATAAATTTGTGGTTATTTCTTTAAAATAATATATCACTCCAACTGTTAATATTCCTTGAAATAATGCCCATAACAACATAGCACCTTGTCTAACAGCCCAAGCAGCCATCATTCTATCAAATACACTCATTGAATTATCTGCATTTTCATATACAACTATCAATGAATAATCAAGAATAACAAAGCTCATAATTAATGTTAACATTGCAATTAACAATAATGCATTTGAAGAAAGAACCAAAGTTTTAATTAACTTTATTTTTTCTTCAATCTTTTTACTTCTCCATTGATAGATAAATGCAATCCATATCAATAGAAAACTAATGTAAATTAAATATTTTGTAATGTCGTAGATCATTTAAATTCCTCAAATAATGTAAATTAAATATTTTGTAATATTGTAGATCATATAAATTCCTCAAATAATGTAAAATAAGATAATTACTTAAATTAAGTTATTAGTGAATATTTATTATTTATTAAATTTTCAATTATCGTTTCCTTTTGGCAATGATTGCAATCATAACCATTGATGAAACAATAAATATATTGGTTAAAAAGAATGGAAATCCAGCTTCATCTTCGGTTGGTGTAATAGTTACATTGTTTGAAACATATACTGTTTCATATTCTGTAGTTGGTTCATATATTGTTGTGGGAACATCAATATAAACTGTTTTTTGACCTCCTCCAAAATCATTAGAAAAGGTGACTGTTAATGAAATACTAGTATCCTTATAATGTGCCCAATCACCAGCTTCATCGTGAATTGCAAAATAAAATAAGTATTCACCATCCACTGCAAATGGAATATCATCTGCATTGCCAGTATCCATCTTTCTTACTGTTTCTATAGACCATTTTGATGATGCAAATTGTGCTTCGGTTAGTACATCACCTCTGCTACCTACTGGAAGTGATGTCAAATATCCACCTACTGTGGTTGGTATTTCCCATGCACCACCAAGTGTACCTGAACTCCATGGAATTTCAGTTCCATTTGCATACCAGAATGGTAAATCACCAGCTCCATATGCACTTACAGCTGTTGAATTTCCTAATTTTGCAGTGATTGCAGAAGCATCACCGGCTTGTACAACAACAGAATTATCTGAATATCCACCAGAAGTCTTTGAATCTGAATGTCTTCCACTACCATCCCAATATTTATCATCCGTCCAGCCTGCTGGAGCAGTACGAGTGGCCTTCCAATGCCACACATCAAAAAGCATACCATCTGATGTACCTGGATTGTGTCCACATACTATCGATGCATCATTATTAGACCATGCAACAGTAAATCTGTCTTCATTGTCTCCTGTATTATCATAAGTACTTGAGGTTGCATTCCATACCCATAATTTTCTAGAGTCATTTTGAAATGGATCATCCCAAGTAGCAAAGAAAAATACATGAGATCCATTGTGCATGAATCTCATATCAACATCCACTGCTTCTCCGTCATAATTTTGAATAACTAATCTAGAGGCATTTTTCCAACTGTCTTCATCATCTGCACCATCCAATGTCATTGTTTCGTGAGTTTTGTAAGCCACTAACATTGTATCACCAGCTACCTGTGTTGTATTGTTAATAAATAACACAAATACTGCCGTGGTTAAGATCATGATCTGAAATAAATAAAGCGAATTTCTTTTATTCATAAAACCACATCTAACTATACTTTGTATAGTAAAATATTTTAAAATATAGTCACCATAACTAATATATCAAAATATTTAAATAAATTGCTCGGGGAAAAATTAAGTGTTTACTTTAATAATTCTTAGTTACTAGTATTTATCAATTGGATTTCTGTTGTTTTATAATAATTTTTTAGCTTACTAACTAATCCTTGATATTCCAATTCCCTCTTGTTTCGTAAGACTTCTACTATTTTGTGAGGAATTAGTATTGGAACCGTTACAACTATCGGAATTATGATGAAATCCCTTCAGTTCATCTCCAATAACATATGATGAGGAAGAAGGATAATTTCTTAATTTTCAAAATTACGTTGATCTTTATAACTGTGATTAGTAATTAAAGCAAATATTGATATATTTTATACTGTTTGAATTATACAATGAAATGATGAAATTTTAGGACTATTATATTATTCATTCACTACAAATTAGATTTCTAAGCATTTAAATTAATGTCATTATAATTTCACATCGATCGTTTCCTTTGTGTAGGCAAACATCTTCAGCAATCAATAATTTCTCTCCAAAATGTTTTGCAATTCCTTGTGCAATACCAAATGCAACTTTGCATAACTTTCTGGTTGATACATAAGTCAACTTTAACTCTTTTTCACTTAATCTTTCAACACTGAGTTCTGGTGGAGTAGCTCCTGGATTTTGTGCTCTAACGACAGTGTGGATGGTTTGTTCAGTGTTTTCTATTAAATCCAAAGTTTTCCAAGTAGATCTTATAAGCATTGGATACATTCGTATTAAGTCATTTGAAATAAACTTACCAAAATCTTCCAATATTAATGGTATTGCAGTGTTAGTCATCTCTGATGCTCTTACCACAAGTTTGATTAATTCTTCATCATCATAGGTTTGTAATGAAGAAAATATTGCATTATTTAATCCACTAGTTGTTTTTAATTGGTTCCAAGTTTTACTATCATAATTACTGGTGACATATTTTTGAAGTAAAATAAAAATAATACCATGCATACATTCTTTCAGCAGAAATCTTATTTAAAGATTGTTGGGTTTAATGAGTATATATATTTCATACAATAGATCTATAGTAAATAATTCAAACTTAAGTTTCACAGAAATATAAATTTTTTTTCGTGGGGAAATAATATATTATTTTTGATATTTGAAAGTCATTTTAAATTAATAAACTATTTTTTTATGAATAGAAGTTGTAGTAGTTGATATTTTTCATTCAAAGATGTATAGATATTAAATTCAATGTTTTGGTATATAATTCAACATTGATTTAGTTCATTAAAATTATTAATATATTATTAAAAATCTACCTCAAAAAGAACACAGAATTAACATTTTAATAAAGAAATTTAAATCATTATGCCTCTTCATTTATTCTATAATGTTCCCCATTTTTCTTGATGGCAAAATCAGTACTAAATGCACCAACAATTTCAGAAAGGATTGTTGACATTATGATGGTGGAAAGTATTGTTACACCTAATTGATTAAAACCATGTTCCGTAAATATTTCTGCAGTTCTAGATGCCAAAGCCAAGACAATACCTCCTTGTGCCAATAATGACATACTTAATCCCATTCTCATCGGTTCTTTGATTCCAAGTGATGTTGCACCAACATATGAACCAATTACCTTTCCAATCAATCTTGAAAGGAAATAAAGTACAGTGAGCCAAGGAAATGGATTATAAAAATCATTTAAAGCAACTTTAGCACCAATTAATATGAAGAATAGGGCTAGTATGGGTGACATCAATATGTCAAGTAAATCGTGAGCATCTTTATAATTATCACCACCTCGATTGGTAGCGACGGCACCGATTACCATTGTGGTTGCAATTGCTGATGTATGCAACACCTCTGCTAATCCAACAGTCATTAATACTATTGCAAATGAAATTTCCATCATTTCTATTTTTCTATCCATTCTTTCTACAATATAATCCAAGATCAATCCAACAAATAAACCGAGTATTAATGCAATACCTATTTCTCTTCCAAATTCAATCGCAAATGATGATATTGATGGATGACCACCCAAGAGTATTATAGAAATTACTAGAACAGCCTCAACTATGGCTACAGAAGATACATCATTTAGGGCTAATAACCATTGGATACGGGTTGTTAATAATCCCTTGGATTGCAATTTTTTAATAACTCCGACCGTTGTTGCTGGTGCAGTTGAGGTTGATAATGCACCTAGAATAATTGCTATCAGTGAACTGCCAGTAAATGCAAAAACAATAAAATAAGTGAAGATAAATGATCCAACAATATTTGAAAATAATAATAATAGTATAAATTTTGGTTCTTGACTCATTTGTCTGATATGCAGCTCAGTTCCGATTTGAAAACCAATTAATCCAAGAGTGAAGATTTCTACAAAGTGAAATAATCCTTGGATTTCTGGACTGTTAATTGTTGATGAGAATAATATATTACCTGCTATTACGCCAACTGCCAAGTAAAATAAGACATGGGGTAAATTTAATCGGAATAACAAAATATTAAATCCAAATGCCATAGTAAATATAATACCAAAAAATAGAAGTGGTTGGTTAGCTACTAAAAAATCTAGCATTAATAAACCGATTTAAATTGACTGTATAAAAAGTTTAACCAAAGTCCCAAAAAATTGAAATAAAATTTTAATAATATAATTAGTATAAAAATGATTTGTGAATGAAATTTTAAGTTAAGTTGAAATATTTACAATTATCACTTATTTAAACTATAAGTATTATTTTTAATTTCTTTTTCTTTTATTTACAACTGTCATTGCAATAGCAAAAAGAGATATCGCGAATACATATAATGGAGAGTTATTAAGGCCAAATAATCGAAATCCTTCATAAATTTCAAGTTTTAACTCTAATAATTCTGTTGCATCGTCGATTTCCACAAAAATGGACACTTCAGCACCAAGATACTTAGTTATACCATTTTCAATATCGATTTCAACATTTATTTCTGTATAAACTTCATATAACCAATCAGAAGTTTCATTAACCAAATCCAATACATATGTCAAATCAAGACTCTTTCCTGGATCATAATCATACTCCATATAAGAGTTATCATCTTCATTTTTAGATGTTTCCTCTTCCATTTCTGCCATTCCTTCTTCATAATTATCTGCCAATTCCTCATACATAGATTCATTATTTGATACGAAAATAGGGAATTCCCACAGTTCGATATATCCCGTGTTTGGTACATCTGGTGCTTCAAATGAGTAATATTCTGGGTCAAAAAATGCCATGAAAAATGCAGGGAGTAATACAATAAAATAAATAAAATACCAAGAATCAATTTCCGAATTTGTATCATAAGTTACTTTATCGTCATTTACGGCAGTATAATTTACATAATCATCCCCTATACCTGTTACTTCAACATCAAAATTAGAATTCATTTCAGAGTATCCATAAAGGGTATCATTAATCTCATGTGAATCTTCCATATCAACAGATACTGAGAATTCATCACCTACTTCAAAGTTCACAGAACTTGTTTGTCCTTTTACATACGAGGTTGATAACATCAATGATATCAACATCGCAGCTATTATTATTTTCTTATGTCGCATAAATGCTCTTTCCCATATAAACTTATTAAATATATATGCTTTACTATTATTACATGAGGTTGGTGACTTTATAAATAAATAATTAATTTATTATTTGATATTCATTAAAGTGTAAAATTAATTTAATTTTATCTATTCAGTCTTACTTTCTTCTTCTAAAAATGGCTATTACGATGATAGAAAATAAAATATAAATAAAACATACAAACTTTCATCTGCCTTTTTTTAACCATTCTCATATCATTATTTCAATTCAAATCTAAATATATTCAAATATTTTTTGGAAACTGCATCCTAGCCAAATATTCTCAATGATTTATTATATTAGCTCTAATTTTTCAATACTTCAGTAAATTGAATGATCGCATCGTGCTTCTTCATTTCCATCTCTACGTTCTCTTTTAAAAAATAATACAGAAACTAAAAATACCAAATTTTCGGTATTATCAATACTTTACTCATTCAGCATAAAATATTAATACTCTTTGGTTAAAGTGAAATCATAAATGATTTCTGTAGAGCAGCAGTTCAGACAACAAATAATTTTGCCTATAACAATTATGGTATGTTTTATATTCTATTTTATTGGTAATAAAGTAGATCCTGACTATTTTATGGTATTTTACCTTATTGTGGGTTTGATAGTCACATTTGTTATTTATCGATTTGCCTATTTAAAAATGCAGGTAATTGAGGAACTGGATGATGACAGTAAAAAAACGTTAGAATTGTTTTATGATAGTAAAGAGTTAAAGGATATATCTCTAAAAAATGGAAAAGTAATTAATTTCGTCATCATTTCTATAATATTCTTATCTGTTTATACAATCATTGTGTTGGGTTTAAATGAAATAAAAAATGTTTTCAGTGATTATATCCAAGATTTGCTATTTCAAGCCCAGTATGTTCTAATTTTTGGATTTCTCCTTTTCATATTTGTCGTTTATGCCATTTTAATAATTAATAGCATCAGAGCTTGGATATATCGGATCGAAGAGGAGTATGAGGTAGATGATGATATTACATCAGGTGAGTCATTAGAATATCAAAAATTTATTAAGCAATATGATTCAATTTTTAGATTTACCAAATCAGATAAAGCATTATTTCTAATTGTTTTAATCACCTTTGTATTAATTTCTGTATATACAATTATACAATACGAATTCTCAATTCAAGGTATTATTTTAACCGCAGCGTTACTTCCACTAATATTTATTACAGGGAGGTTGGAAGGACGATTTTTTTATTTATTTACCATCAATCAATGGTTTTTGACAAAAAATTGGGATATGCTATCAGAAGAGAAGATATGGTATGAAGATCAGAGTAAAACTAGAAAATTGTTAGGAAGATTCAAACAATTATTTGCATTTATCACTCTTATATTAGTTCCATTAAGTATCTTATCCACACTTCTATCAACAGTCGATTTCTTTTTCATTAATGAAGGAAATACAGTTTCAGAGGGTATTTTTTCTAATCTCTCAATATCTGAATATTATATAATTTTGTTAATTGCATCAACAAGTGGACCATTACTGTTACTTTTTCTGAAACCGTTTGGTTTTGTAAGTACATGGGTAAACAAACCTTTGTATGATAAACTATCATCAAATTGGGGATCGAATTATAGGAAAACGGGATTAATACTGGCAAATAGAAACTCTAGTTTTTATGGCTTTGTATTACTTGTAGGAAGTATTAGCATTTTCTCAATGATTATTTGGAAATTTATAGCTAATATGCAATCTATTTTTAAGAGTAGTTTTTTGATTGAATCATTAATTATTAGCAATCTACTTCTTAATTTAATTTTATTGTTTAGTATTATTGAATTAACAATTGATTTGGTTGAAGAAAAAACAATTTTCAAATTTGGTAATTTTGGTAATATCTACTCGAATCAAAAAGAATTTGAAGAATATAAATTAATAAATAAAACTCTAGTAGCAGAATATTTTGCACAAACAGGTGTTCATATGTTTGGATTTTTAAAAAGACAACCAGTTGATTGGGCTTTGTTTCAATACTTCAAGGGAGAGAATAATCTTGAACATACTAAAACTGAACGAAAAGAAGCCTATTACAAGGCAATTGAAATGGGTTTAATTCCAGGTGCCTTAGCAACCACATACATTAATCTTGGATATTTACATTGTACAGAGATAGATGATAGCAAAGAAAGAGAGGAAATATTCAGAGAGAGAACTGTATTAGCCAGTAAAATAATAGAGATTGATCAAAAAGATTACAGAATTTGGAGATGCTATGGAACTATGCATTTTTATAACTTCAAAACTAAATACTCAACCTTCTCCTTTTTAGAAAAAGAGCAATCTGAAAAAAAACTACTTGGAAAAGAAGTTATTAGAGGATACGAAAGGGCATTAGGATTAAATAAAAATGATAAAATTAGTATGTACAAATTGATGATTTTTACCATGTTTTATTTTCATTCAAAAAAATTATTGATAACAACTAAATCAATAATAACTTTAATTAAAAAAACGTTTATAGATATAAAATAAAGTAATAAATTGATAAACTGTTTAAATTTATTTATTTCAAATATATATTTCTTAATGCTTACTAATCAGAAAAATTTGATTTAAGACTATTTTCAATTATTTTTTGATCTAAATCTAATTATTACAGCTAAAGATAGTATTGAAATTAATGTAAAAGTATAATTATAGGGCAGTCCTGATATTGGTGAAGAAGAATCACTTACTGGTGCAGAACTATTGGTATTAGATGAGATTGAAGATGGTGGTTGCTGATTTGATATAACATTTACTATTACTGCATCTGTTGCCTTGTTACCGTATAGATCATAGACATAAATAACAAAGGTGTAAGTTCCCACTCCTAAACCATCTATTTGGAGGGTAATTGATCCGTTCAACCAGTTAATAGTTGATGTATAGGTGTTTCCATTCATTGTAACATTGTAAACACTTGGATTTACATCTCCAACAACCCAAACTATTGTATTCCCTGTGGAACCTTGATTATAGGTGATGTCATTTGGTGAAGATACATCAGGAGAAACAGAATCGCTTATGGGTGAAATTACTGTTACAGATACCGAATCAGTTCCCTTGTTATTATAGGTGTCATAGACCCAAATAATAAATGTATATGTTCCAACTTCTAAACCGTCTATGTTTAGGGTAATTGTTCCATTAACCCAATTAGTAGTAGATCTATATTCAATTCCATGCAATGTGATGTTGTAAACATCTGGATGTGTATCTCCTACTGTCCATACAATTGAATTTCCAGTACTACCTACAATGTAAGTTACATCATTTGGAGAAGATATATCTGGAGAAACATTATCTGAAATTACTGGATTACTATATGAACTAATGTGAACTTGTGCTTGGGGCCAGCTTTGGTATCCTTCTCCTATATCATTTACTGCTGAAACTGCATAAAAGTAAATGGTATCGTTAACAACACTTGTATCTATAAAAGTTGTAGTTGTTGAGTTTCCAATATAGGTAGTAGGGAAGAATTCATTTGTAGTCCTATAAATCATATAATATTGAATAGGGCTTAGATTGGAACTTGGCTCATTCCAAGTAATATTTGCATATGTACCTCCATTGGTAGCTACTACATTTAATGGTTGATTTGGAACACCTGGTATTTGGACTTGTAGAATGGTTTCAGCACCTATTGGACCACCATTAACTGCAGATATTTTATAATAGTATGTGGTATTTGCCTGTAAATTATACGTATCGTTAAAATATAGTGTTACTGCGCTAGTAGAATAATAAACTACATTAAAATTGAAATTAATGTCTATTGCTCTTGTAATAGAATAATCAGTAATAAACGCTCCTCCATTATTTGTAGGTTCTGTCCATGTTAGATACACCCATGAAGTTCCCAATTGATAGGTTAGATTATTCACAGCTGAAGGACCAGCAATAGGTTTGGCATTTGTTTCAACAACTCCACTATATCCATATCCATTATATGCTTGTAATCTATAATAATAAGTCTGACCATTGATTAATCCAGTATCATTATAAAATATGGATGTGGGACTAATTAATGCATGTTGTGTGAAAGAAACTCCATCCATTGATCTATTTAGTCGATAATGAACTAATCCAGGGTCGGTTATCAATGGTGCTTGCCAAGACAACGATACATATGAAGGGTATGGATATGCAGTAAATCCTATGGGATTTGAAGGACCTGCTTCTGGTGTAACAGAAATAACATTGGACACAACACTCTGTCCGGTTCCATTAATTGCCGTCATTACAAAATAATAAGTTCTGAAATTTACTAAAGGTGTTCCTGATCCTGCAAAATATTGAATGATTACACTTCTTGAATTTCCATTCAATGATGGAGTTGACATTTGCAAACCTGCAACACCAGCTGGAGTGGCATTATATACTCTGAAGGATGTTGCAGTTGGATCGGAGTATGTCCAATTTATTCTAGCTCTTTGATTTAGTGGTTCTGCACTGGTAATAACTGGTGGTAAAGGTAATCCATCTACAGATATTGAGTTATTATCTACAGGCTTGGCTGAGGTTGTATCTTTCATCCCAAATGATAAAATCATAATTATCATAAATAAAAGACTGAATGACTTGTTTACTCTTAATTTCATAAAATTCATCCTATGATATTTTAATCAACAAAAAATGATTTATAAGCTTGTTTGTGGTTTTCTGACTATTTCTAGTATGAATATAGCAAAAATTCTGCTATGAAATTGAATAAATCTAATTATTATTTAATCTAGATTGAGCTCAAATGATTCATGGAATATCTGATTTTTTTTTAGCAATTATTGTTTAAGGTTAATAAATAGTCATATGTCAATCATCTTCTTTATTTTCAATTTCTGTTTCTTCAAATACTTCTCCAATAATCTCATTTCTTAATTCATCAACCAATGAGAATGATTTACCTAGTATTTCAGAAACTAAACCTTGTAATTGTGTTTTCACCTCTGCACTGACTGTTCTTGCCATTATTTCTCCAAGAATTAATTTTCTAACAGAGTTCATTTGATCTGAATAATATTTATTGATTGCTTGAGTAATATTGGCTGTTGTACTTGCTTGGACTGTATTTATTATTTCATCCAATTTTTCCGTAACAATTAAGCCATCAAGACTATCATGGATCTCTTCAGATATTTCATCCATTACTTCATCAAATATAGTTTTTGCAACACCAGTTAAATCTGACATAAAATTTCTATTTCATGCACACCCTTAAATGTTTAAAATATATATCGGTCTTTTGTATATTAAATAACCATTTGGTTATAGTAAATACCAAAAAAGGAATATTGATATTTCCAATTATATATTATTAATCATTTAATTATTATTCTGCCGCATTAAACTCTAATTGGATGAAGTTTAATTCTAATGCCAACCTTTGAAGTTCTAATCCAATTTTAAAAACCTGTAATAGAATTTTGTGTAATGAAAAGGTAATTCCTGTAAATAACCCTATTAGAAATCCTAACGTAAATCCTATAGGAAGTGTAATAAGAAACATTCTTGCGTCGTATCTAAGAAGAGTCTGTTTTGCATTGATAACTGCAGAATCAATCATCAATCCAGCAATTCTAAATATGGATAAATAAAATTCACACACACCAATAACCATAAAGATGGAAATCATCATCAGAATGTCAATAAATCTAGTTAGAAAACCAGGTGTAAAATTATTAACAAGTAGTTTATTTTTAGTCGGTAAAGTTAATTTTCTTTGTCTAATATTGTTAATCTGTGTTAATTTAGGCTCATCAAAGTTGTTTATTGGTAATATATCAATATTATTAATATCAATATATTCCTCTACAACAATTGAAGGTTTGCCATGAGACTCAATAATTCTACTAATCTCAAATGCAGTAATTTTTCCTTCGCCAGCTTTTTCAGCTACTTTTTCAAGTAATAGCCCTTCAAAATTAGTAACTATTTCAAATCCGTCCTTTACACCTCTTTTATAGAATTCTTCGGTAACCTGATTAAGATAAGTTCTTAAGAGGCGTTCTCCGTCGCTTTCCATTAGTATTCGTTCTTTTATGCTTAAATTCTGTTTATTCATTATATCACCTTATCTAATTGAAATTCATTAAACCAATTACACTGATTCTTGATAGATTCTTGTAATTCCTTCAAAACAATAAATCCATCTGGCATAGTGCTAATTTGTTTTTGAACTCTTCCACTAACTATTTCACCATCTATTCTGATAAGATTTTCATTTTCTAGTCTTTTTATTGCTGAATAGATTGTGGTCAGTGGGACTGAATCGACTCCCCATTCCAATTCGCATTTTTTCGCTATAGAATAAGGATATGCTTCACTAGGAGAATATGCTCCTTCGTATAAAATGATAAATTCAATTAAAGGTGCTCTGAATCTACCACTCCAAGAATTTACATACTTATTCTCCGATGTTTTCATTATTTTATAATTGCATTCTTTATATATAATATCACCGATTATAGTATATTACGAACAATATAATATTATGATAAAAGTAATCAACAATATTAAAGTTTAATCTATCCTTAGAAATCAGCAATAACTATAATGGTAATTCAAGGAATAATCTAAATGTGTGATATGATAGATTTAGTAAAAAATTTTGCTATGTAGATTCTAGAAATTAAATTAACACCACCTCTATGAGTTTGAAAAATAGATTATCGATCTGATAGGACAAAAAATGTTTTATTTACTAATTATTATCTAAATCCCTTTTCGATTTTATTTATAGGTATCTGAAAATATTTCTCGATATGGTTATCTAATATTTCTAGTTTCTCAAGTTCATTTTTTATTTTGAAATTTAGTTTTTCTTGATTGTGAAAAATAGTGTATATTACCAAATTTGGGAGGATTTTATTTCTTTTACGATATTCTATCTTTTCTATTCTTGAAATTGAATCCGAATGAATATCAATAATTTGATTATTTGATTTTTTTTCGGTTATTTCAAGGTTATTTAGATTAAAAGTGTATTTCTTTTCTTTATGTATCACCAAATAAAATAATCCAAACATAGAAAATGCAATACCCATTACTAATGTAAGTCCCAATTCAATGAAAAACACAATTCTATCTATTGTTTGAATGTCTTCAATATTTATTATGGTTATAAAATAAATCAGGTATGCAATTAAGGGAAATATAATAATAGTTAATAAAAGCATTCTTGTCTTAATACTTTTTTCTTCACAGATGATTTTATCATTTAATAACTGGATATACACAATAATATAAGGAATGCTACAATAATAAATCTATGTAATTATTAATGAATTGATATACGATCTGAAGAGATGTATCAAGTATATTTAGGTAAGATATTTATTGAGATCATCAATTTCTTAAAAGCTGTAATTTTATTATATCGATTAAATCTAAATTAAATTTCTCCACGTTTGAAGTTTCGATAGTTAACTCTATTATAAATAGGATGGTATTGTGGCTCATTATCAATTATTTTCTCGATTTCATTTACCTGCTCTACTGATAAGGTAATATCACCTGCAACAATATTTTCAACTACCTGCTCGGGTTTACTTGCTCCTGTAATAAGACTAGATATCTCTTCTCGCGATAAAGCCCAAGCTAAAGATAATTGACTTAAAGATAAATCAATCTCTTTTCCATATTCAGTCAGTTTTCTTAATTTAGCAATAACATCATCATTTAATTCCCTATCAGGTAGTTGATTTACCTTACTATGTCTACTATCTTCTGGAATTCCATCATTATACTTGCCAGTAAGTAATCCTTGAGCAAGTGGAGACCAAGGTACAATACCAATTCCAGTATAATTAACAGTAGAAAATAATTCTAATTCAATATATCTATCAAGCAGATTATAACGGGGCTGTTCTACTGATGGTGGTCGTAAACCAAGTTCTTTCGCGATTCCATAAGCTCTTTCAATTTCACTTGGAAACCAAGTTGAAGTACCCCAATAAAGAATTGATCCATTATCAATTAAATCATTGAAAGCCCTAACGGTTTCCTCAAGGGGTGTATGATAATCAAATCGATGAGCAAAATAAATATCCAAATAATCAGTATTCAATCTATTCAGAGATTTTTCTATAGATTCTGAAATATGTTTCTTGCTCAAACCACGATTATTTGGATTATCACTCATCTGACCAAAAACTTTACTTGAAATAACCAAATCTGATCTTTCATAATCAGGCAGAAATTCTCCTAGTACTCTTTCAGATTCGCCTTTCGCATACACATCAGCAACATCGATAAAATTTACTCCATTATCAACTGCAGTTTTCAAACATTGAATCCCTACGTTATCCTCTACTGAATTTCCATATGTTAACCATCCACCCAAACTTATTGCTGAAACCTTGATGCCGTGTTTCCCTAATTTTCGATACTTCATAAATTAACTTCTTTTTGAAATTATAAAAATATGGCTTTTTTAATCAATTAAATTTTGTGCTAAAGCCTTTATAACTTCTACAATTCTTTCATAATAATATGAGCTAATAAAATTGTGAGATTGAATTCATTCTTAATTAGGACCCTTAGGTAAATGATTCTTTACAAGATATGCAATGATATTTGAGAGGAGGTGTTGGTACTTTACAACCAGCCAATATTATTTCCCCTTTTGCTGCACGTTCTCTTTTCGATTCTGTTGGTTTTCCGTAAGTTATCGGGATTAATGAATTTGCATTACAATTAGAACAACGATTATTCAATAATATACTTAGGTATTTCTTATTGTTAAATTAAGTGTATTCTAGATGAAATTTTACAATTTGGATAAAATAAAAAATTACATTGAAATTTTATTATAGAATAATTTAGATCGAGTTAATTATTTCTTCTTGGATTCCATTGAATTGAGTTAAGAATGATTTTCTATCTACTTTTAAATTTTCCATTAATTGCTTGTATTTTTCTTCTCCATAAAATTTATGAGGAGATAACTTATCTAAATCCACTTTTTCTATCTTTGCTGGAATTTGATATCCTAGTGTTTCATCATCAATCCATTCGATTTTACCTCTAATTGCAGCTTCAATACATCTTAAAGTAGTATCAACAGATATGTCATTTTCCTCCTCACCAACATAACCTGTATTAAGTACAAAACATTCTATACCTGGTTTATTTTGAATTAAATCTTTAATTCTATTGATGTTTAATGCTTCTTCTCCTAGAATAAAAGGGTCGAATCCTACTACTCTTTTGGATTCACCAGCCTTTGCAGGATCTTCAGCACTAGTTATAATAGATTCACCAAGACCATAATATGCTGCTGCTTGTTCTGGACTCGTCAACCTACCGATAGGAGGTAATTCGGGTCTTCGAGTATTGAATAATATGTAATTCAAGTCCTTTAAATCAATATAACTATCTGTACCTTTGAGCATTCCTCGATCAATAACTGCACGTGTGTTTTGAGTATGATCAAAATTTTTCCAATCAATTGAACCTGTTTCATCCGTATATACATTTTCTAAGACTGATTTGTCTGCAAGTACTGCATCTGTTATTTGTACATGCTCTGGACAGTTATCACATTTTACGTAAAATCCTTTTTCAGTTCCATAACAGCTACTATCATCTCCTATAAAATTAATATCATCTTGTAATATTGATACTCCCTCTGGTTCTTGAAATCCATGGTCATGACAAGTAAGTGTTGTCTTTCCTGTACCACTTAGTCCAAAAATAAGCATTCCTTTTTCCTTAATTTCTCCATCAATATTTAATCTGTACATCTTCGATCCTGCATGTAGACCTAATCCATTTCTATCTCTACGCATGATCTCCATTGCCATTCTCAATATACTCATTTTTGCCTCGCCATAATAGTCAATGCCCATTAGATACGAAACTCTTTCCTTAGAGTCTACAATAACTTTTCGCTCACCAAAATGAGGTACATCAAGGGTTAGTATGTCACTATCTTCAATATTGTGATGAGATTCAAAAAAATTAGTCTCCATCATTAGGATTTTATTAGCATGTTCTTTTGTAACCATATAAGTGGCAGTCATAGCTGATTTTTCATTTTCACCAATCAATACTTGTTTAATTACAAAGTCTACTGGATTAATACTCTTAAATAAGGTTTCAATCGAGGAAATATTCTTTTCATCATCACCATTACCAATAACCGATGTAAATTTGGCACTTCTGGCAGTTATTTTTGATTTAAACAACGGTCGGTTATATTTATTTGAAATCTGCTTATTCTTCGTCCAATCATTTAATTTATCAACACTAGGATTGATTTGATCGGCAGGAATCTGTTTTGCAAATTCAATGAGTTTATCCTTCATTAGGTTCATTCATTACACTACATTAATTATTTTTATTATACAGATTCAAAAGAACTAAAAGACATTCAAGAATTTTATCTAATTTATTAGTTTTTGAATAATAATGTCTAGAGAGTTTGTAATGATAACAATTATTTAATGTGCAACTGAATTTAATTGCTACAGTGTGTATTATAAGATAATAAGAAACATCTTTCAAATTCAACTATAAAGATAAATTGTATTTTCGTAATAATATATTAATTTTCGAAATTAAATGTAATAATTCCTAGATCACTGCTAATAAAATTTTAAATTCTAATGCAATCGAATTAAACGAACTTACCATTTTTTCTATTTATAGAATAAAGTCAATATTTCACCATTATTTAGCTTTGTTTTTTAATAATGAAGTTATTAGAAGATCAGTAATTATAATTATTTAAAAAAATTAAGGAAGGAAAATAATGACTTTACATGATAAATTAAGTGATTTTTCATTTCTGAGTTTGAGTGCATCATCGATATCTGCTCTTGCTTTATCTATCTATAATTGGTATGTTGCAAGAAGAGGTGCAGTACTCAAACTAACAGAAAATTACAAATTTGGAATATTCACCTTTCAAAGTGGTAGAAAATTTTTCTATTTTCCCTTGAATGTAATGAATAATGGTACTAAGACGGGGATGGTTGATAAAATAGAATATATACTAATGAAACCTAATGGAAAGGAAATTAAACTTAAACCAAGTAGAAGGGTAGAAGCCTCTACAATAAACGATAGTAATAATCAATTTGGTCAATTATCACAGAAAAATATAATAGAGAGATTACCTACACTTCCAGTTTTTTGTCCATCACAGGAAGGAATCGGATTGCTCTTTGAATTTTATGAAGATATAGATGAAAATCTTATAATTCAAGCAAATGAAAAAATCAATGGTAAGGTAAAAATTCAATATAATGGATTTAGGTATGATGAAATGGAATTTACCTTTATAATTTCAGAAAGAGAATGGGCTAAATCTGGTAGTGTTATTACTTGGATCGATTTTCAATGAATATTAACGGTCATAAAGCAATGAATCATGGTATCGAGACTTAATACTAAAATTCATGTACTTTTTATTTGACTTCATACTATTACAACAAATAAAATCAGACGTAAATTCATACAGGATATTGACTTGAATTATTGAGAGTTATTTATAGAGGGAAAATTCAAAGAAATTCTTAATCCAGTTCTAATTAAAATGATCATCTATGATCCATTTTTGAAATTTATTGATTGCAATGATAATTTTTGTATCAACAAATTAATTTGTTAATTTCTTTGTAATTACAGTACAAAAATCAGCATACTTTAGTAATATTATACTCAATAACAAGTAATGAAGGAGTTTGAAGCTAAGATTAAGAATAATCCAAATGATGGTGAAGCATATAATGCCTGGGGAGAA
>JAOUKW010000343.1 GCA_029882335.1 Candidatus Heimdallarchaeota archaeon
TAATTGCAGATAATGAAGAATTAAAGACAATTGCATTAAAAATATTAGAATTACCTTCCAACGCTAGTAAGCAATGGATATATCAGCAATATGATCAGACAGTACAAGCAAATACAATCAATCAAGCAGGTTTGAATGCAGCAGTTATAAGAATTCCACAACTACAAAATAAAGGAATAGCTATATCTATAGATACCAACTCATCGTTTTGTTTTCTTGACCCACGTTCAGGAAGTGCTAACTCCGCGGCGGAATGTCTAAGAAATATTGTTTCTACCGGAGCTACACCAATTGGACTGGTTGATTGTTTAAATTTTGGAAATCCTGAAAAACCGGATTCATATTGGCAATTTGTTGAAGCAGTTCAGGGACTAGGTCAATTTACACATGATTTTAAAATACCCGTTGTGGGAGGAAATGTCTCATTATATAATGAAACAATAGATAGAGATGGAAAACGATTAAAAATAAATCCAACACCAGTTATTGGAATAGTTGGTGAAATTGAAAAATTAGATCATACTCTCAAAAACATTATAATTCAACCAAATTCAAGTATATATATCATCGGAAATACCAATGTTGATCTTTGCGGAACTGAAGTTCAGAAGCATTTTTTCAATAAATTATTCGGTAATCCCCCGGATTATAACGCAAATGCTGAGAGAAAATCAATGAATACAATATTGCAACTTCATAAAGAAAATTTAATTCTTAGTTGTAATGATATATCCCAAGGGGGATTATTTATTTCCATTGTAGAGATGATACTTCCCAGTAATTATGGAGTTACATTGAATTTGAATAATTTACCCGGCGATAGCACCCAATTATTGGAAAAATTATTTTCAGAAACTGGTGCAAGATATCTAATAGAAATCGACTCTAATCGCGATATTGAAGTACAAACTATATTACAAGCAAATAATGTAGTCCATGGTAAAATAGGAGAAGTATCTTCAATGCATACTAATTTAATAATAGATGAGATTATATTTGAGAAATTAGAATTACTAAGAAGATGGGAAGAGGGTTTAACCAAATATATGATATAGGTGATAATATGAGTAAAATAGACATTATATGTGGTAGTAAAAGTGATCAACACATACTTGATAAAGTTACAAGCGTTTTAGATGAAAATAATATAAGTTATGATGCATATGTTGCTTCTGCACATAGAGAACCTGATAAAGTTGATGAAATAGTAAAAAACTCAAACGCAATGGTGTTTATTTGTATTGCAGGATTATCAGCCGCATTACCCGGAGTTGTCGCATCTAAAACTAAAAAACCAGTAATAGGAGTGCCAGTATCATCTGCATTGGGTGGATTGGATGCCTTACTTAGCATAGCTCAAATGCCAAAAGGAGTACCAGTAGCATCAGTGGGTATTGATAATGGAGCAAATGCGGCTCACTTAGCAATTAGAATAATTCAATTAGCAGGTAACTAATATGAGCATTTGGGCAGACAGATACACCACGGAAATTAATAAATTATTTTCTCCAGAGTATTTTTTAAAAATTCAACTATTGGTTGAAAAGGAACTGGCAGTTGCCAACGCGAAAGTTGGATTAATCCCACAAGAAGCAGCAGATGAAATTGCATCCGTTTGTAATATTGAAAATGTTACATTAAATAGAGTTAGAGAGATAGAAATGGAAATCCATCATGAACCAATGAATATAGTCATGGGTATTGCAGAACAATGTAAAACCTATGGTGGGTATGTTCATTTTGGAGCTACATCAAATGACATAATGGATACCTCATGGGCAATATTACTTAAAGATGCACATGAAATAATTTCTCAAGAAGTCATTAACGTGCAGCAAAGCCTGATTAACTTAATTGATAAATATGGTAAAATAGTCACCATAGCAAGAACTCATGGTCAACATGCAATTCCTACAACTTTGGGATTTAAATTCGCTAATTTTCTATCAGAATTAGAATATGCATCGATTAATCTAAGAAATGCACCAGTTGGTTATGGAAAAATGAGTGGAGCTGTTGGAAACTACGCATCTTTTGGGAATATGGAAGTTGAAAAAATAGTAATGAATAATTTAGGCTTAAAAACACCCTATATAACCACTCAAGTTGTTCCGAGAATACTTAATGCAACTTTACTCTTTAGCCTAGCAGGTATTGCATCAGTAATTGAAAGAGTTGCAAAAGAAATTAGACACCTACAAAGAACTGAAATTGGAGAATTACAAGAACCATTCAAGTCAAAACAAGTAGGTTCATCAACTATGCCTCAAAAACGAAATCCACACAAAACTGAAAGAATATGTGGATTAGCAAGAGTTATTCGGGCGAATGTTCAACCCTCCTTAGAAAATATACCATTAGAACACGAACGAGACATTTCAAATTCAAGTGTTGAAAGAGTAATTCTACCAGAATCAATTATCTTAACTCATTACATATTAAAACAAATCAAATCAATTCTTGATGACTTAAGAGTAAATGAGGAAAGAATAAAACAAAACTTGCACCTAACTGGAGGAAGACAATTAGCTGAAAGATTAATGTTGTCTTTATCAGATAAAATCGGTAGACAAACTGCACATGAGATATTAAATGAATTGAGTGATAGTGAAGACTTTATTGGAGCAATTACTTCACACGAGAAGATAAGTACTTTATTTACTCAAGAAGAAATATCATATTTATTAGATCCAACTACTTATACAGGTTTAGCAAATGAAAAAGTTGAAGATGTCCTGAAATTATTCTCAAAAAAAACAAGTTATAGTAGCGTAGGTATAGATAGAGGTGATGAAGAGAGATTAATAAAAGGTATTTCAGAGATTGTTGAATCTACCTTTAATTTAGCCTCGATAACAGGAAAGATTGGACAATATGGTACCAGTATCCAACTACCAAATTCAGAAATCAAGTTAAGTGTATCTACGGATGGTGTGGGTTCAAAAATATTGATAGGAAAGAAATTGAATCAATTAAATACTCTTGGAATTGACTGTGTAGCAATGAATGTAAACGATTTACTGGCGATTGGATCAATACCATTGGCGTTTGTAGACTACCTTGCAGTAGAAAAATTGAATGTCATGGAATCAAAACAAATCATTGAAGGTGTAGTTAAAGGTTGTCAGATAGCTAGTATACCACTCCTAGGTGGTGAAACAGCAATATTACCAGAAATAATTCGAGAATTTGACTTAGCAGGAACTGCAATAGGATTTACCGATGCAAATGTCATCTTAGGTGAAAAAATAGCAGTAGGTGATGTTGTTCTAGGGATTACTAGCTCGGGTATTCATTCAAACGGGTTCACCTTGGCAAGAAAAGTTTTACTCAATAAATACACCTTGATACATAGGTTGAACAATGGTAACTCATTAGGTGAAGAACTCCTAAAGCCCACTAAAATATATTCAAATCAAATAATTAAACTTCTACAATCACCTATTCGAGAAAATATTCATGGATTTGCACATATCACTGGAGGTGGATTTACTAATCTTCATAGATTAACCGACCTAGGTTTTGTAATAAATGCATTACCAGACGTTCCCGAAATTTTTCATTTGATTTCTCATGAAGGAGTATCAATGGATGAGATGTTTAAGACATTTAATATGGGTATCGGATTTATTATCATTGTACCTTCTGAATTAAAGGATGAAATTATTGAACTATGTGATTCTCCAGATATATTTGAAATAGGAATAGTAGATGAGAAACAAGGCTCAATTAGGATTTCACAATTTAATGTTGAGTTGATTAAACAATGAAAATAGCAATTTTAATATCAGGAAGAGGATCAAATATGGTATCAATATTAGATGCCCATAGACAAAATAAATTTGAATCTAATATTGAAATTGAAGTAATAATTTCAAATAAAACTAATGCTGAAGGAATAATTCACGCCAAGCAAATGGGATATCCAGTAGAAATAATACCCCATATCAATTACAATTCTAGAGAGGATCATGAGCGAGAAATAATCAAATTACTTGAAGATAGGAATATTCAACTCATTGTATTAGCAGGATATATGAGAATATTATCTAAATATTTTGTATCCAACTATCAAAACAAGATACTCAACATCCATCCATCATTATTACCATCTTTCCCAGGTCTTCATGCACAAAGACAAGCGTTTGAATATGGTGTCAAATACACAGGCGTTACAGTTCATTTTGTAAATGAAGAGGTTGATCAAGGTATAATCATCATGCAAGAAGTTTTGGAAATTTATCCTGCTGAAACAATTGAACAACTTACCCTCCGGATGTTAGAAGTAGAACACCACATATACCCAAAAGCCATTGATTTAATCTGTTCGGGTAAATATTCCATTAATGGAAGAATATTACAGAGGAATGACTAATGTGTGGAATACTAGGAATCTCTAGCAGTAAGAATATCCCTTACAAATTTATTGGATCATTATTACAACTGTTGACTCATAGAGGTCAAGATGCATCGGGTTTAGCAATTATTGATAAAAGTACATTA
>JAOUKW010000344.1 GCA_029882335.1 Candidatus Heimdallarchaeota archaeon
CAATTTAACAGATTGTTTTCTATAATAACGGTTATGACTGATATTTGCATATACCACAAAATAGGAAATACAATTATATTATTATATATTTCTAGTAAGAGATAAATTAAACATAATAAATTAGTTAAATATCAATCAAATATTGCATGGTTGTACAATAATATGTAAAATTTGAATTAATTTAATAATACTCTATAATATCTATAGTAAATACATAATTAATTCTACCAGTCCAGGGAAGATGGTTAGAATAAAAATTAAAGTAATTATTCCATGGATAACTATATTAATGGTTGTATTACTAGATCTTTCTTCTAAGTATATTGAGCTTCCAAGTCCTAAAATAATGTATACTGTGATTGCTACTAGAGGTAAAATTCCAGGATCTAAGAAGATAATTCTAAATGATTTAACATGCCAAGATAAATCGGTACTCTCAAGAATTCTCAAGATCAATACCCAAGCCGATAATACCAAAATATACAAGAAAATGCTTTTTAGGTTAATGTTGAATTTTTCTTTTTTATTCTGGAATTTCTTATTGACTAATTCCTGTAATAATGGATTAACAAATCTTTCCCATAAATTTTCAAATGGAAGTAGTATTGAGAATACAAATATAGATAGAAGAAATATATTCACCAAATAAATTTTTTCAGTAGATAATTTATGTCCTTGGAAGAGTTGTACTGTTATCGAAGCATTTGTGATAATTTGTATTTCAAGAAGTGAGTCTTCAATTGGAAAGATATCTTTATGCCATTCTAATAAATTATTACCTAAATAGGTATCATTCACTTCAAATATCAATTTATTTTGTAGATTCATTGTAATTAAAACTGATGTTGAATGTTCAAAATTATTCAATAATGAAAAATAAACAGTTGACAGAATTTCTTTTGGAAGATTATATTGTAATTCTATGGTGTCACTAGCTACATATTCGTTTATTAGAAAAGTATCTCTATATTCTGAATTTTTAGATAATGCTAAATCAAGCCCTGATATTATGGGTGACATAGTTATGAATATAAATGAGAAAGTAATAATTAACATGAATGTTAAGAGTTTTTTATCTAATTTTCTTTCTATTGACATAAATTCATTATAAAATTTCTTTTTAGCTAAAACCTGATTATTTTTATAAATCGGGTACTTTATGTTTAATATATCATGAACTGTCGGTATTTCTATTTTTTCCGATAATAGGTTTCTTAAATCTACAAATAGAGTTTTTCTTTTGGATCTCGATACCTTTATTTCTAAGAGTAATAACTGTGTATTTTGTAACTGCTCTACGGAGGTCATATCTGAATATGTTGTAACGACTTCATCTCCATTTTCCACATTCCTCCATATAAATTTACTATTATATGGTCCAAGGTGATTTTTGCTAAACCTAGATGAATTCAATTGTAGCCCCAAAATATTAATAATTTTTGAATAAATGTATATTTTTTCATATATTGGACTTTCAACTGGATTATAAGTTAATTTTATTTTGGTTGTAAAAAAATTTGATAATTTTGAATAAATTAAGTGAATGATTATAACTAATAATAGTGAGATTATTGCGTATAAGAATATCATTGATTTAAAATCAAGATCAAGAAGATAAACCAAGGAAAAGTACATAAAAATTAAAGGACTGAATATTGATAAATAAGATTTGATTTTTAAGATAATGCTTCTTTCTGGAATCTTATTACCACTTGTTATTTCATATTTATTTTCATCAAATTCCCAATTTACTATAATCGGGTCTGAACGAGTAGATTCTACAATTTTATATTTTGATAGCGTATAATCATCTATTTCTGTAACTTTTGAATTAATAATTGAATCTGGAAATGTATCTGATAATGTTTTCATTAAACTATCAAAAAATGAACTAACTACTAATTTCTTACCTTTAATATCTAAATTAATTTGTTGATTTTCAGCAGAGAGAATAATGTTTAAATCTTCTTTTTCAAAAATATCTAAGAGAGGATCAATCGAGTTTGAACTATGAAAACCAAGTTCTATAAATAAGTGATAGAATTCTTTAATAACACTTTCAAGGTAATTTTCAGATTTAATGTCATGAAACTTAAATAAAATACTAGTAATATATACTACATTTTTATGATACTTTTCTGGAAAATAAAATTCTAGAATCATAAGTGAAAATAGAATTATTGTTATAAATATTATTGTAATATGAAAAATAGAAGAAAATTTATTGGAGATACTACTCCCAACTAATGATAAAATCAGGAGAATAAATGCTAGAAATAAAATGATAAACAAAATTTCGGATAACGTTTTATTCTTATTTCTCCCTGATTTATTTGGTTCCACATAAGATATTTCCAACATTGCATCTGGTATTTCATTTATTTTGGATTTTAATCTTGTGAGATTTATATCATTTTCTGTCATCGTCATTAACCTTGGTTATTTTTATTATATTTAATATTGGTATAAATTAAAGATATTATGTATAATTCAATAATAAATTGATGCAAAGGAGCGGTGGTGTTAAGGTAGTAGGCTATTTGGATTTTCTCCAATAACTGAAAATTAGACTCATTTTACATCTTGTAGTCCAAGTTGTCTAAAGCAAATTAGATTATGTAGTAATTAGATCTTCATTTAATAAACAACCTCACATAAGAAGACAATTCTTCTTCTGAAAATTATTTTAACCAGCCAATTTCTCAAATAATTTTTCAAAATCATGTAAAAATTCCTGCAAATTCAATGATTATTGTATCACAATATGCCATGCATCATAATCCTCTATACTGGGAGAGCCATTCTGAATTTATTCCAGAGAGATTTGAAAATTACAACAAGGTTAAATTCGGATTTAAGTATTTTCCATTTGGTGGTGGCAAATATAGTTGTGTGGCAGAGCAATTTGCCAAAATCATGGTTCCTGAAGTCATTGGTCTTACTGTACGAGAATTTGATTTTACTTTACCCATTGGATTTAAATTCGATATTTCTGCATCAGTTGCACTTCATCCTGAAAATGGACTTGAATTATTATTGACCAAAAGAAAAATTTCATAATTATTATTAGCTTAATCAATGTGGTGTAAATTCTTTCAAGTTTATTTTAGTATTTTATCTTAACTAATCCAAATGATCACTTGACTATATGACACCAATCTAATCAATTCCAATTTTGATAATGTAGATTACAGCGAATTGAAGAAAATGCTGTTCTGTTATTGTTATGCTGTATATTCTAGAGTTGAAGAAATTTCTATTAAGTTAGATATTTTCCATCCTTACATTATGTCATTTATAAATTGGTAATACTATGAAAGATTGAAACATATATCAATACAGGTGATTGATTAAAGTTAAGAAGTACTGCATAATAATTTTTGAATTAATGGATATTAATTCAAATATTGGAATTATGTTTGGTAAATTAGTACACTAATTAATTAGTTTTTTTTTAGAAAGAAAGAATTTATTTGGTGTTTTTCTTCATTAATCTCACTGTAGTATAAATATTGGTTATTTAAGTGATATTATGAATAATTGGGCGATATCTGGGTGGGTGGGAAAATACCCCCAAAATATGTGGATTACAAGGCGATATTCGTCGTTTTCCAAGTGCCATCTGTCCCAGTCACTTTTTTCTAAACCATTGAATGGAGGTTTGGAGATGGTAAAAACATAACGGTCGCATTTGGAGCATACCTATCACTAGGATTGAAACCCCTTCTTCAATACATCCTGAACAATCTTCTCTCTCTGAAGTCGCATTTGGAGCATACCTATCACTAGGATTGAAACAATCGCTTTCTATCATATTGTATAATTTATTATAAGCATGTCGCATTTGGAGCATACCTATCACTAGGATTGAAACGGTGATGATCTTAATAAATTAATTATCTCGCTCAATTTGTCGCATTTGGAGCATACCTATCACTAGGATTGAAACTATACAGCTGATGTTGATATTTCAGTCACTATACTTTGGTCGCATTTGGAGCATACCTATCACTAGGATTGAAACTCTAAAACAGCTTTCATCATAGAAGTGATTGATTTCTATGTCGCATTTGGAGCATACCTATCACTAGGATTGAAACTTTGATGAACTAGAAGTCATCTTATTTGACTTCATGAGTCGCATTTGGAGCATACCTATCACTAGGATTGAAACATATTTTGTTCAAATATTAGTTTACCATTTTCAATTTTGTCGCATTTGGAGCATACCTATCACTAGGATTGAAACTAATTTTTCTTTAAGGTCTGCATCGTTCTTCATTTTAGTCGCATTTGGAGCATACCTATCACTAGGATTGAAACTCAATTGTCATCTCTGGTAAATCTAAACTCATAACTTTGTCGCATTTGGAGCATACCTATCACTAGGATTGAAACATGATAGTTTTGCAACTAATGAATTAAATCCATCTTATGTCACAATTGACAAATACCTAGTAATAGGATTAACATATATTTTT
>JAOUKW010000345.1 GCA_029882335.1 Candidatus Heimdallarchaeota archaeon
CTCAAGTTACCAATTATATTCATTTAATTCAACCAAAATACCGTTTATTTGAGTTATAAGTCTTTTAGTACCCTATATCAATTAACGAATTATATTAATTTAATCCAACTACAATTCCATTTATTAAAGTAGCAAGTTTTTCAGCACTTGATATCGCTTCAATTTTATTGATCCAAAGTCCCAGGCGGATAAAAGGGATATTATCCCCAGAAAGCTGTAAAAAATAACCACTTTCATCATCTCCTTTTATCAAAATATTTTTGGTAATTTCTGAAAGATCAATAATTTGCCAACCAGGATTCATTGTATTTGGAAATCCGGATTTAATCTTTATTTGGTCATTAACTACAATTACTTCACACCAAGGATACATTAATGATTTACCCTTACTTACAAACCGTTTATGAAAGAGGTAACTCATAGGTAGAATGAAAAAACTGAAAAAAAATAAGGAAATCAGATTAAATTCTTGATTTACCATAAAAAAAAAACCAATACTGAATAACACCAATATTAATATTTGACCTAGTAAATTTCCAGTCATCAAATATCCCAACAATCTCATCGCAGGAGATCTTTCAAGTGGAAATGATAACTTTTCCATTATCAACGCCTAAATATTTTAGAAAGAAATCCTTTCTTCTTCAAGTTTTGATTTTCTAAGTCACGATCAATTGAAATTTCTTGAATTTCTTGTTTTTCAACAGCCTCTATTGTACGGATATTTAATGATTTTAATGAGTATCCCTTGGAACTAAACTTATCCTTCAAACTGTCTTCGATATTAGATGTTTTGTCAGTATTCACCAAATCTAAAGTTTCCAATAATGTTTTTTCAGATACTTTAGAATGAATTACATCATTTAACAGACCTAAAATTAGATCATTGGATGATGTACCTTCAAATGTCAAACTTCCCGAAAATTTAACTTCATACTTATCTTTTGTTGTTATGTGGTTATTTAAATCGAACTCTAGCGAATTTACCATACCTCACACCTCAGTTCGTTGTTTAAATATAAAATTCAAAACACTTATTGTAGTAGTTCAGCAAAAATAATTATACAATAATGAAAAATTAGCTAATTGTATAAATCTTCATACAATTCACTTAATTGGGTTAATTCTTTGGATTTGATATTTTTATCAGATGCAAGTGATAAGATACCTTTCATAATTAATTGTTCATCAGTGGTACTGTTTCTTAAATACTCAATAAAAAATTGAATGGCCTTTGTACCAAATTCAGATCTATCTCTAATTTGATCATGTTTACCAACCAATGAATCAATTTCTTCACTTAATTTTGGGGTGATTCTAAACGATAATCTAGAATCTTTTAAATCATCCTCGTCGTAATACTCTAACTCTTCTGTCATAATTTCTTATATTTCAACCCAAATTATAAAATATTCTATGGGAAATTGGATTTAATATTCATAATATATTATTATATGTAGTGAAAATCCTCGGAGATTTAGTCAGTATATCATTTACTTTAATTATTCTGATTTTAATAAAATTAACTCTCAGATGATATTTTGTTCAAGAAGTATAAGTTGTCGTAATTATTGACGATACACTATCGATGAAGTTTTAAAATCGAACACATAGATAAAATTAGGTTGAATTAATAATTCAATCAATGCACAGTTAGTTTAGTCTGGCTAGAATTCTTGCCTGCCATTTACTCAATTGGTTAAATGATTGGTCAAGTATAACGCAAGGGACCCGGGTTCAAAATTCAAGCATCTTTGGGTGATTGAATGAAAATCCCGGACTGTGCACCAATTTTTAATTATTTTGAATACATTGTATTTATCTCAATTATTTTAAATAATAGAATTAGTTGATTCCTAATTGAGTTCTGATTTTGAAGTAGTAACAAACATCTATCTGAAATTACGATTAGTAGGTGTAATATTACAAATTCCAGACGTTAATAAAATAACTAAAGTCTATAAAAATAAAATTACATCGCTGAACATAAGCAGATATGAAAACATAGATCAATTTAATTTTGATTTTTCAAGATACTACAATGAGGAATTACCAAAGCTGGAAACATTGTTTTATCGTTTAGAAGATTTAAATTCCCTGAAAAAGCTCAAGTTATCTGGTTGGAATTTTACAACTCTACCAGAGGAATTATGTTCCTTGAGTAATTTAATATCACTTGACTTATCATATAATAAACTATCAGATATACCCGATGAAATAATGAATTTAACTAAATTACAGCGGTTGAATCTAAGTTTCAACCAATTTAATAAAATCCCAGATGGAATATTTCAGTTAAAAAACTTACAAACATTAAATGTAAAATTTAATTCACTTAATGAAATTGAGAAAATAAACGAACTACCTAATTTGAAAAAGATAAATCTAGAGTATAATAACTTGATTGAGTTACCATCTTTTGAAAATAACTCACTTATTGTATTAAATGCAGGATTCAATCAAATTCGAAGTATTAACCCCACAATTCAAAACCTGAAGAAATTAGAAAAACTTATTTTGGAAGGTAATAAATTGGAAAGAATATTACCAGAAATAGCTAAATTATCAAACATAAGGTCATTAATACTAAATCGAAATTTTATTACTAAGATACCAGATGAAATTACTGCTTTAAAAGCACTGGTGAATTTAGATCTGAAACAAAATAGGATAGAATATATCCCCTCTCAACTTAAAACATTATCTAACTTGCAAGCAGTACAACTTAGTCTGAATAAAATCAAAGAGTTTCCAAAAACTTTCTCTGAATTACCAAATTTAACATATCTCAATCTAGATCAAAATTTAATTGAATCAATTCCAAATTTAATTGAATTATTCCCGAAAAATATCTATATTAACCTTCATGGCAATCAAATTAAATATGCGGAGGGTAATTTCATCAATTTATTTTCTCCAGATAAGTATAAGAACATCTACTTATGGTGTAATCCAATACGTTGGTAGGATAACACTTTGAAAATATAGAATATTGTAAATTCTTCTATAGTATTACTTATTAGTCATTCAACCAATATATAATCTCATGAAACACGTAAAAGTTACCAGAAATCTTACATATGTATGTGATTTGGTAGTTAAAACATCAAATATTTCTCCTAATGAAAAAGAAAATATCAAGATAATAGAAAAGATGAAATTTGAGGGACTATCAGAGATTTCCTTAATTTTTGAGAAAGAGTTTGATACAAAAATACTCATTTGTATTCAAGAAAATTTTCTTGATGTTGTCTTTGCAGGATTGAAAACATTTGATCTGACGAATGAAATTAACTTGGTAAAGATTGAAACTACAAGGATTTCTATACTAAAAAAGATGTTGAAGATTTTTGAAGGTAACAAATTTCATAAAGGAGCAGATTTTGCATTTTGTCTAGTAAAAGATGAATTGCTTTTCAAAGTAAGAGAATTATTATTGACAAAACAAGATCTGAATGGAATTAGAATTAGTGGTCATAGTGTAGGAGGGGTAATGGCCACTAGAGCAGCATTAAATATTGGTAAATTAGTTAAAAAAATAAATTCAAAGTTTAGTATTAGTCTAGTTACAATGGGAAATCCCCCAATGGCGAATGATAAATTTATCGAAAATCTTACTAAGATCATTGATAATGGAGTAATCCTAGCAAATAATAATGACATATATCCAAATATTAATGCACAAACAATAGGATATCAAGCAATATCCAATAAGACGACTCTTTATGATTTAAATTCGGATGATGAGATTGATGCTGTGGACTTGGATGGAATCAATACTATAGAAAAGCTAAAATCAACGTTAAAAGAATGGAATATCCAAGACTCAACGAACGCTCACCAATTAGAAAGCTATTGTAAACGATTAAAACAAAGACCAAATTAATTCTTTTTTAAAACAACCTCAAAATAGAATTTTAATTAAATTTTCAACTATATTATTTTATCAGGATAGAGTTATATTAATATATAATAGATGCCTATTATTATGAGAGACTAGTATAATATTACACGATTGTGAATAATTATCCTCTCATAAGAATAGAATAGGAATTGAAACAATGTCAACTATTAATCCAACTATTAGAAGAACTTCGTCAATACGGAGTGAAATGAAATCCATTCAAACACCCTATACTAGGGTTGTTTACGATAATAATACAGGAAATATAACTCCTAAAGAGAATGATATTAAAGCAATAAAGAATTCGCTTAAAAATAACAGTCAAACGAGGATCACCTCAAAACTTAGCGATCTACAGTTGTTAGCGTTACATAGGGCAATTTTCTTAGAGCAAAATCTTTTTCTCATTTTTCATCATCGATTAGGAATTTATGAATTAAAGGATGATAATCAAACTCTTCTCATTTTTTATTACGAAAATGGTAATTATCAAATAATAAACTCTCTTTGCTAAATAAATATAATTTTATTTTTCCTAAAATTGGAAAAATTATTATAATATTATC
>JAOUKW010000346.1 GCA_029882335.1 Candidatus Heimdallarchaeota archaeon
TTAATAGATTATGTTCCAAAGATATGTTGGTTAAAGTTGAAGGAGGATACACGTTAACTTCTATGGGTGATGAAGTGTTTCACCGATTAACTCACTTGTTTGGTAGACCATCAAAGTCATTTCAAAAGGAATTATATTCATTTGTAACTAAAGGTTCAGTTCAAGGACCAATATTGACATACGACCAATTAGAACAAATTTCAAATGGACTTATTGGAAAATGGTTTGATAAATATCGCTTCACAACCAAAATTAGTAAAGAAAATTCATTTGAATTTAATTGGTTATCCACAAATGGCTCTATTTCTGTCACATTACAAGTAGGTCCTAGAAATGAACTAACTATATCTACCTCTGCAAGTATATATTCTGTAGTTCAAAATGAATCTCAATTATTGATTAATTCAATATCTCAAATGTTAGAATCTTTAATAGACGCACCAATAATATTTCTATCTCATCAGATCTTTCAAAATACACATAAAATTTCTCAAGAAGCAGAATATGCCAAATTTAATTTTGCTGGATAATATAACAATGAAAGTTCTCGTCCATTTGTATTCTAATAAACAAGAGATTTATGAAGAACCATTATTGATAAATGACGCACTCCATCTAATGGAAATTCAAGAAGATATTCGCTCTGAACCTGATAATTTCATTGGGTTTACCTATGCTGATGATGAATATTGTTGCATTCAGTTTGTACGATATTCTAAAAGTATTTGGCAAATAGATATACCAACCTATTCTGAAACTAGATTTGTGGGGTCATTATCATCAGAGACTGTTCATAATAATCTTATAGGGATATTGTCTGAATTCTTCAACAAAAATAGTGAGATTGGTGCATATCTTAGAAAACGGGAATATTCTCAGGTAGAAAGCATTTTTTCTAATAAATGGAAAATTAATTTTAATCATAGTAGTGAATAACTATTTAAGTCTGTAACCTTTGAGTTTATTTATTCTAGCTTTGAATTTATCTGATTGTAAAGTCTCTATGAATGATATAATTGCAGGTAAGTCCAAGAAATATGTTGGTATAGCTAGATCATATTCTTCCTCGCGAAGGGGAATAAAATCCAATTCAGAAGTAACAACACTTTCAACACCAACTGCAACATCTACAATTCCTTTTTTAACAAATTCTGCTGCAGAAGTATGTGATTTAACACTTTGACTATATCCTATTATTTTTTCTTTGTCAATATTCATTTTTTCAAAGAGAATATCCAATAGGATTCGAGTTCCTGATCCCTTATTTCTATTTATAAATTTAATATCACTTCGTAAGAGATCATTTAATCCAAATATTTGTTTTGGATTCCCTTTTTTCACAATTAATCCCTGCATTCTGTAATAACCCGGAATAATCTTAATATTCATTTCATCCTCAAGCCACTTATTGTATCCTTTATTTTCATCTAGGATATGAATTCCTGCAATATGTGCTTCTTCCCTCCTTATTGCAGCAACACCTCCTGTTGATCCTATACCAAGTGATCGTACTGAATACTGGGGGAATTCTTCCATGAAAACATCTTGTAGATGGGCTAATGCCATACAATGAGAACCTATGATTTGGATATCAAACGGTTTTATATACTCTGAAAATAATGAAATTGTAACTTCTGTATTTGGCTCTATAAATTTGACATCTTCTGGAATCTCAATAAATCCATCCGCCTGAACAATTGATGTTATTGCTCCAGATCCCCCTGGTACCGGAAAAGTGAACCAAGAATCTCTGGTTTTTACTAAATTCATAGGTTTGAATTCATATCTACCTTCAACGCTTCTAATCTTTCTTTTAACAATGGCTTTTACCTTAGTTCTTTCTGTTGTCGGCTTATATCCCGCTAATTTTCTTATTAATGGAACTACAAAAAGCGAAGTGATAGATAATGCAGAGGCAGGATATCCAGGGAGTCCTATAACTGGGGTTCCATCACAAACAGCAAGTATTGTTGGCTTACCTGGTTTTACTTTTACTCCATGAACAAGTAATCCTGGTTTTCCTAATTCATCAACAACTTTATACAATATATCTCCCATTCCTGCTGATGTTCCACCTGATACAATTACCAAATCAAATTTACCTATACATTCTGCCAGTTTATTTGTTAGTTCCTCGTGATTATCCTTTATAATTCCCATAAATATGGGATCTCCTCCATTTTCAATAATGGTGTTACTGATTGATGTAGAGTTGATATCATATAGTTTCCCCTCTTCTAGCGGATTACCTAACTGAATAATTTCGTCTCCACTACTGAATAGAGCTACTTTTGGTTTTTTAATTACTTTAATTTCATGCATACCAATTGCTGCTAGGACTGATAACTCTCTAGATGTGAGAAGGGTCTTTGGTGGAAGAAGCCTCTCCCCTTGCTGAATATCCGATCCTGCAGACATGATGTTTTCAGAAGGAGTTGTTGGTTTTAATATTTCTACTTTATTGTCGTTTTTCCGGGTATATTCAACCATTACAACACTATTAATACCTAGAGGTACTGGTGCTCCGGTTGATATCTCCACACACGTTCCTGGTTTTATTAATTCATTATATGTATATCCTGCTTTGATTGCACCTACAATAGTTAATGTAATCGGATTATCTTCTTCAGCCTCTTGAATGTCATTTGAATGTACTGCAAATCCATCCATAGATGCTCTATCAAAAGGAGGTACATCAATATATGAAAATACAGTCTCAATTGTCACTCTATTTAATGCATTACTTAATGAAACCAATTCTGCTGTTTCACTAAAATTAATATGATCGTAAAATTTATTCCTTGCCTCGTCTACTGTAATCAGATCTCTAAAAATTCTTCTATCTTCCATAAAATCACCTTAACTTTCTTACTTGTACAATTTGTCCAGCTGCATATCCCTCTATATCCTCGGGTACTTCAAGTAGATAATCTGCTTTAGTAAATGAAGAGAGGATTCCAGCTCCTGTAATACGAATTAATTCTGCTTGACCGTTTACATCTTTTAATCTAACAAAATCTCTTGTACCTGCCTTAGATGGGATTGAATGTGTGATTTTGATATTTGTATATTCTATCCACGGATCAGAGATTTTTGTCCAATAATTCAATAATGTAATGACAAATAGCTGAAAGTTGATAAAAGCAGCTAATGGGTACCCTGGGAGTGAAATTATAATAGTTGAACTAGTTGTATTTGTTAATTTACCTATAATTACTGGTTTTCCTGGTCTAATCGCAATTCCATGAACCCATATTTCGCCTAATGAATTAATTACCTCTGCCATATAGTCTTTTGTTCCAACCGAGGTTCCTCCAGTGGTTATTATAAGATCGGTAGAGTCAATTAAATTATAAAGTCTATCTTTAATTATTTCTGGATTGTCTAGAATACTATCAGTATGAACTAAATCAACCGGATACTTACTTAACCAAGCATTTATTGCTGGCCTGTTACTGTCATATACTAAACCTGGAGTTAATTTTTCTGCTTGAGATATTAGTTCATTTCCAGTAGATATAGACGCAATTTTTGGTTTTGTAAATACTTTAATTGTTTGAATACCAATAGCAGTTAGGAGTGCTATGTCCCATGGTTTTATTATCTCGCCCCCATGGTAGAGAATTTCATTTTTTCTAACATCTTCATCTTCTCTTGCAATATTTCTTCCAACATTGACAGAATTTAGAATTTCTATTTGATTATCATTTATTACTTCTACATCTTCTATTTTTACTACCGCATCCCATTCTGCTGATACTGGTGCTCCTGTTGAAATCCTAACACATGTACCCTTTTGATAATTAAATACTTCATTACTTCCTATTTCAGATATTCCGATTATTTTTAGGTTAATTGGATTATTTTCACTAGCTCCATGGGTATCTTTGGCTTTTACAGCATATCCGTCCATAGCTGATCGTCGGAATCCAGGTAAATTAATATCTGATTTAATAATTCCAAATATAATTCGATCTAAACTATTGACTACAGAAATTTCTTCAAATGTTGTTATTGCTCTACTGTTCTGTAATAGAATTTCAATAGCATCCTTTACTCTGTGTACTTGAGAAAATCCTGTATTCTTAACATTCATAAAATATCATTATCACCATTATTTTTGAAAAATTTGAAATGTGTAAACTTAAATAACAAAAAAAAATTACTTTATTAAATTTCTAACTTGAATATTAATAAACTATCAATTTATTAATTAGGATCATGAATTTGATAATGTATGTCTGAAATTCTCATTTATAACGCAAAAATATTAACACCAGAAGGAATAAAATCATGGATGCTGCTTAGGGATGACTTGATTATTGAGACTGGAGATGGAGAAAAACAATATAATGGTGAGAAAGTGGATGTCAATAATCATTTAATAATTCCAGGTTTGATTGATTCACATCTACATAATTACTCATTGGGTAGATTCTCTCAAAGATTAA